>DIKN01000119.1 GCA_002424575.1 Acholeplasmataceae bacterium UBA5617
CAAGCTATCGGTGTAGGGCTTCCTCTTGAAGTGATGATTTTAACATTGATTGGATTTACCCTCGCGATGACATACACCCCAGCCATTTCGCTCAGTTTAGAAGGCAAGAACTTTTGGATTGTGAAGAGCCTACCTTTAAAACCTAAAACAATCATGTATTCAAAGATTTTATTCAATTTGATCCTCGCTATACCAGTAGGTTTACTGAGCGTGATTATGTTTGGTATATCGCTTAGTTTACCTTTGTTAAATCAAGTCATTATGATGGTGTTAGTGGTAGTCTTTGCGTGTGTCATTTCTGCATTTGATGCGATGGTTAATTTACTGATACCCAAGTTTAACTTCGTCAACGATGTTGAAGTCATTAAACAAAGTGCTGGAGCATTGATTGCGATCTTTGGTGGGTTTGCTATCATGGCGATCAACGGTGTAGTCTTTCATTTCTTTAGTGATTGGATGAATGCATCTCTTGTTTTTCTATCGATGATTGGGGCTAATGTCATCTTATTAATTCCACTTATCTTCTTCCTTGAGAAGAAAACAGACAAGATTTTTAGTAAGTTTCAAGGATAAATATTTAATTATTATGGAGCATAAGAAAAACCATGGTTTCCTTTTCATTTCTTGTCTTATCGTTAAATCCATAGTATAATTAACCCTAAAGAAAGCAGGTAATCCCTATGAAATTTAGTGACTTTAAGTATGAACGCCCTGACCTTGACAAAGTCAAGAAGAGTTTAGAAGAAAAACTTGCCCTGATCAACACGGGAAAAGATGTTAAAACAGAAATTCAAGCTGCATACGATATCTTTAAAATTAACGATGAGCTTCAAACGATGGGTACACTTGTCTCCATTCGTAACAGCATCGACACCAACGACGCCTTCTATGAAGAGGAACAAAACTTCTTTGATGAAAATGGTCCCATCTTACGTCAATACGACCAAATGTTTGTTGAAAAACTTTTAGATTCTCCTCATCGTGAAAGATTAGTTAAAGAATTTGGTTCACTCTTGTTTGAAAGAGGAGAACTCGCGAAGAAAACATTTAAACCAGAAATTATTCCCGATCTTCAACAAGAAAATAAACTCTCGACTGAATACGGAAAACTTCAAGCCTCTGCGAAGATCCCCTTTAAGGGCGGTATTTATAACCTCTCTCAAATGGCTCCATTTCTTCAAGACTTAGATCGAGAAACAAGACACCAAGCTCAGCTTGCAGTTTCAAAATTCTTCCAAGACAATGAAGCCCAATATGATCGTATCTACGATGATATGGTCAAGGTTCGAACAAAGATTGCTAAAGCTTTAGGGTATGAAAACTTTGTTCAACTCGGTTATGATCGTTTTGGACGCACCGACTATACAGCAAAAGATGTGAAAGATTATCGCGATCAGATTTATGAAGATATCGTTCCTTTAGTGAATGAACTCACCTCACGTAAAGCGAAGCGTTTAGGTATCGAAAAGCCTAAATCCTATGACTTAGCCTTATCCTTCTTATCGGGTAATCCCACACCCAAAGGTGATCGTGCATGGCAGGTTGAAAAAGCGAAGAAGATGTATGATGAAATGTCACCTGAAACCTCTAAGTTCTTTAACTTCATGCTCGATCAAGACCTTTTAGACCTCGATGCGAAAGCGGGTAAACAAGGTGGTGGGTATTGTACCTTCCTACCTGGATATAGTGCTCCTTTCATTTTCGCAAACTTCAATGGTACCTCTCATGACGTTGACGTGTTAACCCATGAAGCAGGTCATGCTTTCCAAGTGTATTCCTCAAGAGATCTCATTCCTGAATACAGATGGCCAACCATGGAAGCTGCAGAAATCCATTCGATGAGCATGGAATTTTTAGCATGGCCATGGATTGACTCCTTCTTTATTCAAGACACAGCAAAATATAAGTTCAGTCATCTAGCAGGCGCTGTATCTTTCCTCCCTTATGGTGCATCAGTGGATGAATTCCAACATGAAGTCTATGAAAAACCTAACATGACACCCGATGAACGTAAAGCGACATGGCGACGCATTGAAAAGAAATATCTTCCTTTTAAAGATTATGATGATGATGCCTTCATGGAAAAAGGAACATTCTGGTTTAGACAAGGACACATCTTTGGTTCACCCTTCTATTACATCGATTATACCCTCGCACAGGTGTGCGCATTCCAATATTGGGTCAAGAGTCAAGACAACCACAAGAAGGCTTTAGACAGTTATCTGAAGCTTTGTAAGCTCGGTGGATCGAAGAGTTTCTTAGGTCTCGTTCAAGAAGCAAGTCTTAAGAATCCTTTCAAGAAAGGAACCATCAAAGAGATCGTGAAGCCTATTCGTGCTTACTTAGACTCTGTTGATGATTCAAAACTCTAATATGATCTTAAAAGTTTCAAGATTCGTTGTTCAAATCCTTTTGACAGCACTCTTCTTTTTCCCAATTGTTTATCTTGAAGTTGGAGCTGAACGGGTTGAAATGAATGCGATCGATGCCATCATCAAAGGCGATTATCTCATCCTCGGAAATGTCGTAATTGCGTTCGTCCTTCTTGGTGTCATCCTTCATTTGATTTCACTTGGTGTAGGATTAATCCATCACGATTTAGAAGAGAAGATGGAAAGTTGGATGAATCTCATCGTCAATTTGACCGTAATCTTTGGATTGGTCATGACCACATTTCTAGGCACATTTTTGACATGGTGGGGATATGGTTTAATCGCATGTCTCATTGTATCAACCTATCTTCGCTATATGGAACAAAAAACAAAGTGAGAAAATACGCATGTCTGATCGGGCATGCGTTTATTTCTTATGGCATCTTTCGTGCATTTTGAATGATTTGATGATGAAATGTTTGGATGTTCTTGCAATATGATTAAAAATAGTATACAATAATTGTGAATAATCAAAAATAATTATTTACAGGGGGACATGATGGCATACAAAGGTGGAAACCATAATTTCAAAGATGCAAATAAAGTCAACGACTACTGGCGTGGAGCGAGCGCTGAACGTCAAATCGATCCTAAAGAACGAGGTGAACGCGTTGCACGTGATATGGATACGTACAATGGGCGTGGTCTTGAAGGGTTTGGACGTAGACGTTTATTTGGACGTAGAAGCTACTTTGCAAGTCGCTCTGCGATTCCTGTATACGCCCTTATTGTGATCATCCTCATCGGCTTGATCATCTACGGTATCATGTTTTATTCTCGTGAAGAAACCATTGAAACCTATACCATCAGTTTTGAATCCAATGGGGGAACCGTATTTGATGATATAACCTTTCAAGCGGATCGACCACTACCGATGCTCCAACATACACCGACACGTGAAGGTTATCTTTTCATGGGATGGTTTATCGATGAAGATTTGATGCGACCACTCAGTCCAACGATTTTGAATCACATCCAACATCTCAATTTAAAGTTATATGCGAAATGGGTCCCTCAAGGTCTAATCAAACACGTCACCTTTGAGACTATCGACGGATCAACACTAGCACCCCATACGTTTACTGTAGGCGATTCATTACGCTTATATGTACCCACTAAAGATGGTTATCATTTTCTAGGATGGCATAAGGATTCATCGTATAAAAATCACATCACACGAATCGATGATACGAGTGAAACGTTATACGCTTTATGGGGCCGTTATGAGATGGCATCTATCGGTAATTCAGGTGAGATTTATTATGTCCCAAAACCTGGTGGATACGATGAAGGTATTGCCATTCAAGGTGGTTTTCAAATCGGCAGATACGAAGTGACATATGCACTATGGCATGAAGTTATCTTTTGGGCAAGCAGCACGCTTGATTACACCTTCGGAAATCCTGGAAGACCAGGCAACGTTGGAAATATCGGTGCATACCCCACAGGATTTGAAAATCAACCTGTGACAACCATCTCATGGATGGATGCTGTAGTATGGTTGAATGCATTCTCAGAATATGAAGGTCTAGAACCTGTCTATTACTACTACAATGATGTGTTAAGATCGGTGAATCATCAAATCGATCATATCACTGTTGCGAATAAAAATGGATATCGACTACCCACCATGATGGAATGGATGATGGCTGCACGGCTCACCGAGTTAACATCAGCGCGCAGCTATGCTGAATGGTTTGCTGGATATTATTGGGTTGATGAAACCTATTTGGTTGGTCAAATTGAAAACACAACGCTTGCACGGGATGCTGTAGCATGGCATCTTGAAAACAGTGGCAGTATCACTCATGATGTAGGTTTAAAAGCTGGTAATCCATGGGGACTCTATGATATGTCGGGTAACGTTAGCGAATGGGTTCAAGACTTTTATGCCGAAAAGGGCAGTTCAAAATCTGTCATGGGCGGACATTACGATCAACTGATTTACCCATCAGTACCCATACCATTTCAAGTAACATCAGCCTTAAGTACCGTTGGATTTCGCATGGCACGTGGTCCTATTTCAGGCTATCCGTATCATTACGTCAATGAATAAAGAAAATCACTTGGGAGCTCTCCACCCAAGTGATTATTTTTTATGGTTATAGTTGTAGATGGCATCTGCAGCATTCATACCATCGTAGACAGCTTTTGCAATTTGCAACTTTCCACCGATGACATCCCCTGCAGCAAACAATCCCGGGATATTCGTCATATAATGATCGTTGACCACGATATTGTTTTTCTCAATGATCACACCGAGTTGTGATGCAAATTCAACAGAGCTTGGAACACCTAATGCGACAAACATACCATCAAGTTCGACTTTACCTGTTGAAGTCTCAACATGTGTCAGTTTTTCTGTGCCACAAAACTTTAAGATTTTATCATGGACAACAGGTACATCCACCTCACCGTGAAGCACATGTCCATCGGTGAAAACGATGATATCTTTGGTCATTTTTTTTAAGTATTCAAGTTCATGGAGCATGTAAGGACCACATCCGATGATGCCCACTTTTTTTCTGCGATAGAAGAATCCATCACAGGTAGCACACATGCTGATGCCCTTTCCACGATACTTGCTAAAACCTTGTCTACTCATCGTTCGTCTGGTTTTACCGGTTGCAAGTAACACCGTCTTTGTTTCATAGTGTTCTTGGGTTGTGATGACTTCAAAAATGTCGCCTTGCATCTTTAAGGAAATGACAGCATCCGTGATCACTTCAATCCCGAGGTTTTGTGCTTGCTTGATGCCATTACGAATTAAGTCTTTACCGTAAATGGGCTCAACCAAGCCATAAAAGTTTTCCACTTTGTCGTCATAACCTTCGAGTGCACCCAAGTCTTTTCCGATGACTAAAGGCTCAACGCCTTGTCTTTTTAAATAGATGGCTGCTGAGATACCAGCAGGTCCATAGCCGACAATGATGGCGTCTTTCATAAATCAAGAAGTTTCTTTAAAGTCTCTTTGGATTGAACACCAATCGTCGATTGATGCACTTTACCATTCTTAAAAACAATCAATGTCGGAATACTCATAATGCCTAATTCATCGGCGACTTCATATTCCTCATCGACATCAAGTTTACCGATTTTTGCAGCATCTAAAACATCTTTTGCTAAGTCCTCTAATATAGGCGCGACTCTTTGACAAGGTCCGCACCATGTTGCCCAAAATTCAACCAAAACAGGAACGTTGCTTTGAAGAACTTCAGCATCAAAATTATTCGTTGTAAATGTATGTACCATGTTTTCCACCTCATATGTTAACATACCTATTATAAATAAAACGGTTAAAAAATACCATCTTTTTACATTGATTTTCAAAGACATAAAAATCATCATCATTGACCCCTCCATCAACAGATGGATAAAATAGGGGATATTTTGTGTGCTTGCTTTCATAACTTTAGTTATCATGATATAATGTTAAGGTACGAAATGTAGGTGAACATGCATGATTCAAGTCCGCAACTTAAGCTTTTCTTACAATCAAAACGATGAAGCATTGCGCAAGGTGAACCTCTCGATTGAAAAGGGTTCTTGGGTCTCTATTTTAGGGCATAACGGCTCAGGAAAATCAACCCTATCCAAGTGTCTTGTTGGTTTATTAGCGCCCACACAGGGTGAAATTGATATCGATGGATTACCCCTCAATGAAAAAAACCTTCCTGTCATTCGAAAGAAGATTGGGATTGTTTTTCAAAATCCCGATAATCAGTTTGTCGGTGTTACCGTCAAACACGATATCGCTTTTGGTCTAGAAAATCAATGTGTCCCCCATGATGAGATGGTGGATAAAATCAATCATTACGCCAAACTCGTCGGCATGGAAGCTTTTTTAAATAAAGAACCCCACCAATTATCAGGTGGACAAAAACAACGGGTTGCTATTGCGGGTGCACTCGCCATGGAACAAGATATTCTCATCCTCGAT
This sequence comes from Acholeplasmataceae bacterium UBA5617, assembly GCA_002424575.1. Classification (GTDB taxonomy): domain Bacteria; phylum Bacillota_I; class Bacilli_A; order Acholeplasmatales; family Acholeplasmataceae; genus Peloplasma. Next base: position 6,373 of record DIKN01000119.1, read on the forward strand.
GAAGCAACCTCCATGTTAGACCCTGAAGGAACACAAGAGATCATCGATCTGATCAAATATCTCAATCAATCACTTGGTAAAACGATTATCACGATTACACATGATTTATCGTTTGCAGCATTAAGCGATCGTTTAATCGTTTTAAAGGATGGCGAAGTGTTGATTGAAGGAACACCCAAAGAGGTGTTTCAAGAAGAAACAAAACTCAAATCATCACATTTGGAGCTTCCTTTTGGGCTTCAACTTTATAACGACTTACTCAAGGATTCCAATGTGAATCCATCCCTTTTGGAGGCGCTATGGGCATTCAATTCGAAGATGTAAGCTACGCCTACAAAGGTTTTAAAGTCAATTATGATGCCATCGGACATATCACATTTGACATCAAACCGAAAGATGAGTTCATCGCGATTGTCGGGCATACTGGATCGGGTAAATCAACCTTAGTACAGCACATGAATGCACTCCTCTTACCTTCTAAAGGTCACGTGGTCATTTTTGGTCATGTGCTTCCCCCAAAGAAGAGTGAAAAGATCAATTACCTTCGCCAGAAGGTGGGTCTGGTTTTTCAATTTCCCGAATATCAACTCTTTGAAGAAACCATTTTAAAAGATATCATGTTTGGACCTAAAAACTTTAAGTCGACCGAACAAGAAGCGATGGAAAAAGCGAAAAGAGCTGCTCAAAAAGTTGGGATTGATGAAAATCTTTATGAACAATCCCCTTTCCGTATCTCCGGTGGACAGATGAGACGGGTTGCGGTTGCAGGTATTTTAGCGATGGAACCTGACATTCTTGTGTTAGATGAACCGACAAGAGGTTTAGATCCACAGGGTCGTAAAGACTTAATGGCCATCTTCCAAGACATACACGAAAAAGAACATAAAACCATCATCATGATCACCCATGATATGGATTTAGTGGCACAATACGCGAAACGCGTCATGGTTTTAGACAATGGAACCTTGGTCTACGATGGACCTAAAGAACGTCTTTTTGAACATCCACATTTTGAAGAATTCCACTTGGATATGCCGACTCCACTTAAGATTTTAAAACATCTTGAAAAAGAGATTGGACTTCCTTATAAACCGCATTACGACTATCCATCCCTACTTCAGTATTTGAAGGAGGTGTCCCATGAATAACATCACGATTGGTCAATATATACCCGGCGATTCATGGCTTCATCGCTTAGACCCACGCATCAAATTATTTTCATTGGTTGCCTTATTGGTTGGAACATTCATTATCCCAATCTCTACAGAGCTTACAGCCATCATCCCGATGGTTGCCATCTTCATCGGCATGATGATTCTTATCACATCATCAGGTATTCCTTTGAAGAAAGTCATCAATGGACTTCGTCCGATTGTCTTCCTCTTAACATTTACGTTTTTTATCCAACTGTTTTTCATCAGCGGAGGAACCCTTCTCGCCAGTTTTGATTTTCATCTCTCTGTGACGAGTATTCTTGCCATCATCCTCTTGATCATTTTCTATCATTGGTCTAAGAAGTACATCAAAGCACGTATTCTTTATTTCCTCCTGATCACGTTCTTAGTCTTCTTTGTACAATATCTTTTACCCTACATCAATCTCTACAGTTACACCTTAAATATTTATGATGAAGGGTTGATGCGTGCCGGATTTATCTTTGTCAGAATCACCAACGTCATTATCATGACATCACTGCTCACCTTTACAACGATGACGACCGATTTAAACTACGCGATTGAATCCCTACTCAAACCATTGAAATGGATCAAAGTTCCCGTAGATGTCATCGCGATGATGTTATCACTCACCTTACGTTATATCCCAACGCTATTGGGTGAAACCGAAAAAATCATGAAAGCTCAAGCTTCTCGTGGTGTTGACTTTAAAGAAAGCAAGTTTAAAGATAAAGTGATTCAAATCATCTCACTCCTCATTCCTGTCTTTGTCATCTCCTTCAAGCGAGCTGAAGATTTAGGTAATGCGATGGAAGTGAGAGGTTATGTCATCGGCGCGAAACGAACGAAAGTTGACGAATACAACATTGGACTCTCTGATGTTCTATCCGTCATTGTCGTTCTCCTCATTTTAGGGGCGATCATCGCCACGAGGGTTCTATAAATGAGATACAAAGCCATCGTCAGTTATGATGGGTCCAATTATGCAGGCTTTCAAAGTCAGAATAATGGTTTAGGTATTCAAGAAGTGATTGAAAAAGCGATGCGTCTGATGACACAAACGGAGATTAAAATCTTTAGTGCGGGACGTACCGATAAAGGTGTTCATGCCATCGGTCAAGTCTTTCATTTCAACTCAGACATTGATTTAGATTCCAACACGTGGGTCAGAGGGATCAATGATCGAATGCCTTTAGACATACGCATCAAAAGTGTGAAGAAGGTAGCCTCTGATTTTCACGCAAGACATTCTGCAACCTCCAAGGTCTACAAGTATGTGCTTTCTAAAAAGCCTGAAACACCCTTCACAAAAAATTATGAAGTGTATATCCGCAATTTAGACATCGAACCGATGAAAGAAGCACTCCCGCTTCTTATCGGAACCCATGATTTTCGTGGATTCTGCCAACTTGTTCCAGGGAAACCCACCATCAAAACCATCTATCAACTAACCCTGAAAGAAACGAAAAAACATTACATTTTCACCTTCCATGGAAACTCGTTTCTCAAATACATGGTGCGCTCCATCATGGGAACACTGATTCAAATTGGACTCCATCGTAAAGAGGTTTCCATCATCTCTGACATCTTACAAACCAAAGATCGTCATCTCGCCGGTAAAACCGCTGAAGCGAGAGGACTCTTCCTTGTTAAAATCAACTACAATCTAAGAAAACATAAGGACGTGTAAACGATGTTTATCACTTTTGAAGGTGGCGAAGGCACCGGTAAAACAACCTTGATTCAAAAAATTGCAGAGCGTTTAAGAAAAACCCATGAAGTCATCACTTCCCGAGAACCGGGAGGTTCGATGATTGCTGAGTCCATCCGCGACATCATCTTAAACCCCAAATACAAAGGCGTAACCCCTTTTACGGAAGCCCTTCTTTTAGCTGCTGCGCGTGCACAGCATCTCGATGAAGTCGTTTTACCGGCATTAAAACAAAACAAAATCGTCTTATGCGATCGTTTCTTGGACTCCTCACTCGCCTATCAGGCTTATGCAAGAAAATTAGGTTTTGAGTTCGTGTTATCGATTAACCGCCACGCGGTTGATAACATGCCAAACCTCACCTTCTATATTGATTTAGATCCCAAAGTGGGTCTATCCCGCATCGCACATCGCGACAAATACGATCGCTTGGATCAGGAAGCGTTCGATTTTCATACGCGTGTTCGAGAAGGCTATTTAGAAGTTGCCAAGCGTTATCCCAAGCGCATCGTCACCATCGATGGAACAGCATCGCTTGATGACATCACAGAAACCATCTATCAAGAGATTTTAAAGCGTCTATGAAGCGTGCCTTAAACTTTCTAGAACAAACGATTAAAAAGAGCAGACTCGCCCACCTTTACCTGATCTGTGGACCGAAAGGCTCAGGAAAATCGCAACTCGTCGATGATGTTGCGTATTTGATTCTCAATCAAGGAAAGCCTGATTCCCCGCATTTAAAACTTCAGATCAAAGAGCGTAAAGTCCAAAACATGATGGTGATTGAACCCGATGGTTTAACGATTAAAAAGGAACAAATTTTAGCACTTCAAACTGAGTTTTCAAAAACCGCTTTAGTCAGTGGACCCCGCATTTATGTGATCAAAGGCATTGAAAAGATCAGCACCGCTGCAGCAAATTCCCTGCTTAAGTTTATGGAGGAACCGACAAGTCATAACGTTTACGGATTTTTACTGGCTGAAAGTAAAGACGATGTCATCACCACCATACAATCAAGAAGTCAGATTTTAACGCTAAAAGGGATTGATGAAGCGGACTTAGAAAAGGAATTGCTCGCGTTAGGCGTCGATGAAAAAGTGGCAACGCTTGCCCCTTATCTCACCAAAAATCTTGAAGAAGCAACGCTGCTTGCTGAAAATCCTAACTTCCTTGACATGATTAAACTCATTGAAGAAATAGCCACGCTTTGGAGCAAAAAAGATATTTCATTTCCCGTCTATTTTGGACAAAAATCAGGATTTCTTCTTCAAGATCGTGATTTCTTCATGGATTTTTTGGAGTTACTACTTTTATACTTTTTAGATTGGGTCCACTACCGGACGCATCAACCCATCGTTTATCAATTTTTACGTGAATACATTCAGGTACAAAGTGATACCATGCAGGTTTCAGAAGTCAATGATCTCATTGAAAAGATACAAGAAATTTTGCAGCAACAATCCTATTTCATCAATTTAGAATTGGCGCTCGATCACTTATTTTATATACTAGAGAAAAAGAGGTAATGTTATGCGTGTTGCTTTGGTTCAATTCAAAGAAGCAGGAAAAAAATACTATTTCTCATACGAGGGATTAACCGTAGAAAAAAACGACCGCGTCGTTGTTGAAACATCACGTGGGATTGAAATAGGAAAAGTGTATGTTTTAAAAGAGATCGAAGAGACCGATCTTACCGCAGAATTAAAGCCTATTTTGCGCATCGCAACCGAAGGGGATATTAAAGAAGAAGCGTACAACCGTACCCTTGAACCTGCGATCACCGACAAAGCGAAACAACTCGCCAAAGAAAATGAGCTCGACATCAAAGTATTAGGTGCGGAATATACACTCGATCGGAAACGTCTTTTGGTTTATTTTGAAGCGGAAAATCGTGTGGACTTTAGAAATTTAGTCCGCGACTTATCCGAAGTGTATCACACCCGTATTGAACTTCGTCAAATCGGACCTAGGGATGCAGCTAAAATGATTGGTGGTATCGGTCCATGTGGTCTCATTTTGTGTTGCACCACGTTCATCGGTGAATTTGACACGGTTTCGATCAAAATGGCTAAAAACCAAAACATTGCATTAAATCCCCAAAAGATTAGTGGTGTATGCGGTAAACTTTTGTGTTGCATCAAATATGAAGATGACGTTTATACTGAACTCAAACAAATCATGCCCGATTTAAAAGAAAAAGTGACCACACCTAAAGGTGAAGCAACCGTCGTTGAGCTGAACATCATCGCGCAAAAGGTTCGCGTTCTTCACGCTGAAAACGGTGGTTATGAATGGTTAGCGCTTAAAGATATCAAGCGCGCTTAAGATGCTTCGCACATTACTTGGCACCGATCTATGGATCGAACAAAACTCAAGACAAGCCTTTAATCTAGATACCGTTCTTCTCCATCATTTTGCACGAATTCCTGCAAAAGCAAAAGTCGTTTTAGATATCGGAACAGGTGCAGGTCCTTTGATGCTTTATCTTTCCAAAAAGACAAAAGCTAAAATCATCGGCATTGAAATTCAAGAAGAACGTTATCAACAAGCTTTAAAAAACATTCAACTCAACCATCTTGAACATCAACTCTCCTGCATCCACATGGATGTTAAAGGGTTAGAGATGAAGGATGTGGATGCGGTTATTTCTAATCCACCGTTCTTCAAGGTGAGTGAACAATCGCTTTTAAACGATAACGAAGATGATACCATTGCACGTCACGAAGTGAAGCTTACCTTAGAAGAGTTGGTGAGTATTGCATCAAAAGTCTTAAAATTTGGGGGTTACTTCACGATGATTCACCGTCCTGATCGTTTCTCTGAAATCATGGACTTATTCACCCAATATCAGCTTGTTCCTAAACGGATTCGCTTTGTTCATCCCTATGTGGATCGTCCGGCCAATCATCTGTTGATTGAGGTGATGAAAAACGGAAGTCCTGGATTAACCGTGGAACCCCCACTCATTCTATACGTCGAAAAACATCATTTGACCCAAGCAATGGTCGACATTTACGGAGGTAAATAACATGCTTTTAACACTACTCAATCGTAAGGAAAAACTAAAATTTCTTGATTTGGTCATGCACATGGTTTCTGTGGATGGTGAACCCACAGAAATTGAACAGCGCATCTTAAACATCATGCTCGCTGAAGTGGGCGATGGCATCGTCTCGGAATATCATTTTGCACTCTCCAAAGAATTGGATGAAACCATTCAATACTTTGTTGAAGCGAGCCCAACCGTGAAAAATATTGTCTATTTAAATCTCGTGAAGGTGACGATGTTTGATGATTTTTATAACACAACGGAACATTTTTTCCTTGAAGGTATTCGCGAAAAATTTGGAATTACCGATCAAAAGAAGAAACAGTTGATGCAAATCGTCTACATGGAACGTGATTTAAGAGAACGCGCAAAGCGCGTGGTTAACCACTGATGCAACAAAGCTTTAAAGACGATAAACCGATTCTTTATGTCGTATCGACCCCTATTGGGAATCTAAAAGATATGACCTATCGTGCGGTTGAGATCTTAAAAGAGGTTGATCTCATCTTAGCTGAAGACACACGTACATCCGGTGTCCTTCTTTCTTACTATGGGATAAAGAATAAATTGATGAGCTATCATGAATTTAATAAAACCGAACAATCAGAAACGATTATCAAGATGCTCGAAGAAGGAAAACATCTCGCCCTCATCAGTGATGCAGGTACCCCAGGTATCAGCGATCCTGGTTATGAGATCATTCAAGAAGTCATACAAAAGGGATTTCATGTCGTGAGCATCCCTGGAGCAAGCGCCATCTTAGCAGCACTTGTCACCTCCGGTCTGATCATTCAACCCTTTACGTTTATCGGATTTCTTCCACGAAAAAGCAGTGAACAACAAGCCCTTTTATCCACCTATATCAAACGCAAGGAAACGCTTGTCATCTATGAATCGCCTAATCGTATGGAAAAGACCTTAAAACAGATGTATCAGGTGCTTGGAAATCGAAAAATGGCGATTGCACGTGAACTCACCAAAGCCTTTGAAACCATCATTCGCTGTTCATTAAGTGATGCTATCATGATGGTGATGAACCCCAAGGGTGAATATGTCATCATCCTTGAAGGCGATCAAGAACCCGATATACCTGCACTATCACCTAAAGAACATTACCTTTCTTTAATTAAAGAAGGTATGCCTTCTAAAGAGGCGATGAAGGTGGTCGCAGAAAAGCATCATCTACCGAAAAGTGAAGTTTATCGCATCGTCAAAATTGATGCATCTTCTTCTTGATTTTTATCACCTTTATCGTATAATATGAATGTATAAAGATTTTCATATAGGCCATGAGAAAAAGAGTAATCTTTTGTAGCTTGTCAAGAGAGATCGCGGGTGGTGCAAGCGATACAGGACAAAAGATGAACATGGTTTTCGAGCCTTTCGGTCGATAGGTAGACCGAGACGTATGTCCGCGTTAAGGATATTGAGTGCTGAAGGCGACTTCAGAACTAAGGTGGTACCGCGATGTCAACGTCGTCCTTAGATCTTTTTAAGGATGACGTTTCTTTTATTACAGGAGGTTTTGATCATGGAAAAGAAAAAATATTTTTTAACAACAGCCATTGCTTACGCTTCAGGTATTCCCCATATTGGAAATGTTTATGAAGCGATTTTAGCGGATGCCATCGTCCGCTTTAAGCGTTTAGAAGGTTACGATGTGTTCTTTCAAACGGGAACCGATGAGCACGGTCAAAAGATTGAAGGAAAAGCGACCGTCAATGAACTTTCACCTCAAGCATTCGTCGATCATATATCCTCAGAAATTAAACGGATTTATGACAAGGTGAATGTGTCCTATGATCAGTTTGTGCGCACAACCGATGAACGTCATATCAAAGCTGTTCAAGCCATCTTTAAAAAGCTTTATGACCAAGGTGATATTTACCTCGGAGAATATGAAGGTTGGTATTCTGTCGCCGAAGAAGCCTTCATTTTAGAAAAAGATATCGTTGATGGCAAAGGACCTAATGGTGATGTTCCGGTATGGACAAAAGAAGCCGCATATTTTTTAAGATTACATCCTTACCAAGAACGGCTGCTCAAACATATCGAAGAACATCCAGAGTTTATTGAACCCGAGTCACGTCGAAACGAAATGATTCAAAACTTCTTAAAAGAACCACTTCCTGATCTTTCAGTATCAAGAACATCCTTTAAATGGGGTATTCCCGTTGAGTTTGACCCAGGACACGTGGTCTATGTCTGGATTGATGCCCTTTCGAACTACATCACAGGTCTCGACTACCATCCCGATCAACCTCTAACTGCACAGTATAAAAAATACTGGCCAGCAGATGTTCATCTGATCGGTAAAGATATCTTACGCTTCCATACCATTTATTGGCCGATCATCTTAATGGCGTTAGGTCTTGAACTTCCCAAACAGATCTTTGGTCACCCTTGGGTTTTGGTCAACAAATCCAAGATGAGTAAATCGGTGGGTAATACGATGTATACCGATACGCTCGTCAAATATTTTGGTGTTGATGCTGTTCGTTATTATGTCTTGCATGAAATTCCATTTGCTGCAGATGGCAACATCACCTATGAACTCGTCATTGAACGCAACAACTCAGATCTCGCCAACACGATTGGTAATCTTGTCAACCGTACGATTGGTATGGCACATAAATATCGCAATGGCGTCATCAAAAAAGTTCAACTCCAAGAACCATTCGAACTTTCACTCAAAGAAAAAGCACTTCATGTTCTACCCACGATGAAAGCTTACATGGATCAACTTCGTGTCGCGGATGCTTTAGAAGAAGTCGTCAAACTCGCTCGTCATGCCAATAAATATATTGATGTTTCAGAACCATGGGCACTCATGAAAGATCCCAATAAACAAGATATTTTAGATCATGTGCTTTACAGCTTATTAGAAACCATTCGTTATGTTGCTATTCTCTTACAACCTTTTATTCCAGAAACATCGAAAAAGATTGCAGCTCAAACGGGTATTCATGATTTATCGTTTGAATCGTTAGAAACCTTTGGTGGTTACCAAGAGACGACGTTAGGCAAAGCAGAAGTGCTCTTTGAACGTTACGATTTAAACAAGAAACTCGAGGAGATTCTTCATGACCAACATGAGTAAGTTTCGTTCGTGGATCAGATCTGATCAAATGAAACAAAAAATATGGCCTGAAGTTCAACGGCTCATCGCGGTGGTGTTATCAACGATTATCTATGGGATTGGTGTTGCCTGGTTTTTGGAAGCATCCGTCGTCCCGCTTTATACCGGTGGTATTCCTGGATTAGGGCAATTGGTTCGTGATAGCGTTTATGTGTGGTTCGGCATTGATTTTGGTCCTCATTTCTTAGGTATCTTTATCATCGTCATGAACATCCCCATCCTTCTGATCGGTTGGTTTGGTGTATCCCATCGCTTCACCATTCACAGCATCATTTCCATCGTTTTACAAGCTTTCATTTTATCATGGTTACCCGTCGTCAATATGGGATTAACCGACCGCAGTGATGCGTTTGCAGCAGCGGTATTAGGAGGTCTTCTCATCGGTGTAGGTGGCGGTGCTGCACTGCGCTATGGAACATCCACCGGTGGACTTGATATTATCGCTCAATATTGGTCACTTCGTAAAGGCAAATCCGTAGGATTTATCTCGATGGTCATGAACGTTGCGATTGCTATCTTAGGTGGACTGATTGTCGGTGGAAAGATGGGTCCTTCAGGTGAAATCATCACCGGTGGCGTCATCGCATCCTATACGGTGATTAGAATCATTGTCACGACCATTTTAACCGACCGCATGCATACGTCTTATCATTTCTTATCGGTAGATATTATCACCAATCATGCACAACTTTTAGTTGATGAAATTCTCCATAAGGTTTATCGTGGCGTCACACTCATGAAGGTTGAAGGTGCCTATTCTCATCACGAAAAAACGTTGATTTATGTCGTCATTTCATCGTATGAACTTCATACGTTGGTAGGACTTGTCAAAGCACTTGATCCCAACGCCTTTATTGTCACACGACCGGTGAAAAACGTCTTCGGTAATTTTAAACGCAAAACGATTGCGTAAGGGGTGTCCATCACCCCTTTTTTTGTATTATCAAACGTTTCATTCTCTTTTTTGGTAAAATTAGGTACAATAAGACTAAAGGAGCGATGGGTGTGATCTATACATTGACGTTAAATCCAGCGATTGACTATAAAATCAAAGTTGATCGTTTTGAATTAAACCAACTGAATCGCTTTAAAAAAGCATCCCTTCATCCCGGTGGAAAAGGGATTAACGTGTCGGTTGTTTTGAAAAATTTAGGCATCCCATCTTATCCCATCACCATTTTAGGTGGTTTTACGGGACACTATCTTTTAGATACCATCAAAAAAGATTATGGTCTCGATTTGAATGCCATATGGGTCGATGGTGATACGCGCATTAACGTCAAGATGATGGTTGATCATGAAACCGAACTCAACCATGAAGGACCACGTGTCAAAGATGAACTCTTTGAGAGCATTTTAACCACCATTCGAGGTTTGACTGAACATGATACCGTCATCGTCGGTGGTTCCGCACCTAATGGCCAGCGTGATGCCTTTCAGCAGATTGCTCAAATTTGCGACGATAAAAACATCCCGTTTGTAATGGATACACCAGGTGATGCTTTCCATCAATTCATCGATCATCAACCCTTTTTGATGAAGCCTAACTTAAAAGAATTAAACGACTATTTGTTGATGGACCTTTTTGAGATCGATGAAATTATCTTTTATGGCAGACAACTCATCTATCGCGGTGTCAAGCATTTGATCATTTCACTCGGTGAAAGAGGATCACTTTATTTAGACAACAATAACGCATATCTCGCACACCCTATCGAAGGAACGCCTGTTTCTACGATCGGTGCTGGGGATTCCATGATTGCAGGATTTATCGCGATGTATCACATGACTGAAGATCCCAAAAAAGCCTTCATTGAAGCGGTTGCAGCTGCATCAGCAACCGTATTTTCTGGGAAATTAGCCACCCATCGCGACATTCAAAAATACCAGACCAAAGTGGTCATTGAGGAGTTATGACATGGTGATGAAAGAGTTAATCAATCTATCGCTTATCAATTTGACATTGAAAGCAAAAACGAAACAAGATGCGATAGAAGAACTTGCAACCCTCTTGCTTGATCAAGACATCGTCGATGACTTCAAAGGATTCCTAGACGATATCTATGCGCGTGAAGCCATCTTTTCAACGGGTATTGGGTATGGGATTGCCATCCCTCACGCTAAATCAAAACATGTCAAAAAACCATCGGTTGCCTTTGCACGAAGTGATGAAGGTGTTTGGTTTGATGCCATGGATAGCAAGAATGCCAATCTGTTTTTTATGATTGCCATGCCTGAAGATGGAACGAATGCTCACCTCAAAGTCCTCGCCATGCTATCGCGTAAATTGATGCATGAAAGCTTCCGTGAAGCATTATTAGAAGCGAAGACCAATGAAGAAGCACTCGCCCTTCTTGAAACGATGAGTTAAGGTGAAAACATGAAAAAAATCGTTTGCGTCACCGCATGTCCCACAGGGATTGCTCATACTTACATGGCAGCTGAAATGCTTGAAAATGCAGGGAAATCATTGGGTGTTACCATCACGTGTGAAACCAATGGATCCATCGGTGTTGAAAATAGATTAACCACTCAAGATATTGATGAAAGCATCGGTGTCATCATCGCATCCGACATCCGTATCGATAAAAAAAGATTTCATGGAAAACCACTGATTGAAGTCCCCATCTATAAAGGGATTCAAGAACCTTTCAAATTGATTCAAACCCTCTTAGATGGTCACGTTAAACCCTATCAATATCACGAGGATTAAACATGCATGAACGAATGAAGATCTATCAACATGTGATGAATGGTTTTTCTTATATGCTCCCCTTTGTTGTCGCAGGGGGTCTTTTGATTGCATTATCAAGTTTTTCCTTTTTTGGAAACACGTTTCCTTATTTGCATGACGTGGGAGAACTGGTCTTAAGCTATACATTTCCAATCTTAGCAGGATGGATCGCCTTCTCGATTGCTGATCGTCCCGGTATTGTTGCTGGGGTTGCAGCTGGTGGATTAGCTTTAATCGGACAATCCGGATTTATGGGTGCTATTTTAGGAGGATTTGCTGCGGGATATTTAATGGAGATCATCAAATGGATGTTTAAAAAGTTACCACGAACATTCAACAGCATGAAACCCATCTTAATTTATCCTCTTTTAGGTGTACTCTTCACAGCCATCACGATGCTTGGCATCAATTTCTTAATCTCACCGCTTTCCATCTGGCTCGAACAAGAAATAATCAACATCGATGGCATTCCCCTTTTGATCGCAGCGATGATTTTAGGAGGGTTTATGGCCGTTGATATGGGTGGACCCATCAACAAAATAGCTTACATGATCGGTGTGATCTCGATTGTACACGATCACTCCTCAGCCTTAATGGCAGCCATCATGGCTGCAGGTATGATACCTCCGCTTGCCATTTCATTTGCTTTAGCGATCTTTAAAAAAGACTTTACGGATACAGAACGAAAGATGAGCAAACAGATTGCGATCACAGGATTATCTTTTATCACCGAAGGTGCGATGCCTTTTGTTAAAACATATCACAAAAGTGTCCATCTACCACTTATTCTAGGAAGTATTTTTGCAGCGATGATATGTGCCATGTTTCAAACAGCAGTTCCTGCACCCCATGGTGGTATTTTCGTTGTCTTTCTGATGACCAATTGGTGGGGCTTTTTAATCAGCCTTTTATCAGGTACCCTTTTATCTTCATTCTTAATCAAAATGAATTTCATCTTAGGGAGAAAAGCATGAAAGAAAAACAGTTTGTGATTACAAGCAAGGATGGATTACATGCACGACCTGCAGCAAGAATTGCACAACATGCCAGTCAATATCACGATCGAATCGATCTGATCTACAAACAACATCACATGACCTTAAAATCGATCATCGGTATCATGTCACTCGGTATTCCAGAAGGGGATATATTTACCATTCAAACTGAAGGTCATCATGAGGATCAGATCCTTGAAGAGATTCATGCGTTGATGGTTAAAGAAGGATTGATTGAATAAAAGCGCTTACTTACATTTTGTGTTCAATATCCTCTTTACAGGTTCGATTTAGATTGCTATAATGATTACGTATTCAATGTATCGTATAATCGACCTGATGTGGAGGTCAAGTTTCTACCGCAAATCCGTGAAATTTGCGACTACGATATGAAAACATCTTTTTCTCGTTTTCATATGTAGAGACCACATTTAAACCATGTGGTTTTTTCTTTTGTTTTTCACATACATATGAATACAAAACTATAGAAAAAGGAGATTTGAACATGGAGTTTATCAAAAAGTACTTCCGTATTGAAGAACGGGGTACGACCATTGGTAAGGAACTACTCGGTGGTTTAACCACTTTCCTCACCATGGCTTACATTTTGTTTGCCAATCCTAACCTTATGTCTGGTTTTGGCGCAGTTGTTGGTCTTGATATTAATGCAGTTTTCTTAGCAACTGCACTTGCTGCCGGTTTAGCAACCCTCGCTATGGGTCTTTATGCGAAACTTCCGGTTGCATTAGCACCTGGTATGGGACTGAATGCATTCTTCTCATTTACGATCGTTCTCGGTATGGGTTATTCATGGGAAGAAGCACTTGCAGCGGTTTTGGTTTCTGGTCTTCTTTACTTAGTCGTTACCTTAACAGGTCTTCGCCAACGTATTGTAAGCGCGATTCCTCAATCTCTTAAGTATGCGATTGGTGCTGGTATTGGTTTCTTCATCGCTTACATCGGTTTAGTGAACGTCGGTATTGTCATCAACACCGGTGGTACAACAACCTCTTTAGGCGATTTAACAAATCCTGTTGCACTCCTCGCACTCTTTGGTATCATCTTAACCATGGTTCTCTTAGCGTTCAAGATTAAAGCTGCTGTTTTCTTTGGTCTTGTGATCACTGCGATTGTTGGTCTAATCCTTGGTGAAGGTTTTGGTGTTGCTAACATGCCCGTGTTCAACGGTCTTGTCGGTGCTGTTCCTTCCTTAGCTCCCACCTTTGGTGCAGCTTTTGGTGGTATCGGCGGATTACTTTCCACACCAGCAGGTTGGTTTGCAATCTTCGCATTCTTATTCGTTGACTTCTTCGATACATCCGGTACACTCATGGCTGTAACCGGTCAAATGGAAGGCGTCACAGAAGAAGATTTACAAAAGGCAAACGTTGTTGACGCATCTGCAACCATCGTTGGTTCTGTACTAGGTACTTCCACAGTAACTTCATATATTGAATCTTTATCCGGTGTTGGTGCAGGAGCAAGAACAGGTTTAGCATCCGTCTTTACCGGTGTTCTCTTCTTACTTTCCATCTTCTTATCACCACTCCTCTCGCTTGTTACACCAAGCGTGACTGCAGCAGCGATGGTCATTGTTGGTACCATGATGGCAACCTCAATCGGTCGTATTGAATGGGACAAATGGCAAATTTCGATTTCAAGCTTCATGACAATTCTCGTGATGATTCTTGCGTATTCGATCTCTGATGGTATTGGTTTCGGTTTCTTAACCTATGTCGTCGTCATGATTGCAAGCAAGAAAGGTAAAGAAGTTAGCCCATTGCTCTATGTTGCAACCGGTTTATTCATCGCTTATCTTGTTTTCTTAAACGTATTCTAATCTTAAAAAATGTGAAAGGGCTTCTCACGGGAAGCCCTTTTTTT
>DIKN01000017.1:0-1203 GCA_002424575.1 Acholeplasmataceae bacterium UBA5617
ATTCCAATACCTCCACTTTGATGACAGAATCAGGACATACGATTGCGCATTGGGCACATGCGATGCATTTGTCCATATCACTGACTGTGATCAAATTATACCCACTTGAGTTGATCCGATCTTTATCCAAGGATAAGATATCGACAGGACAGAATGTGACACAGAGCTCACAGCCCTTGCACGATTCGTTGTCGAACGTCAATCTTCCTTTTTTCACATCTTCACTCCCTATCGTTTAATGTAATTATCTTGAACGTTATTGATGGTTTCGATACGTTTCTTAGCATACACTTTGGCAGCTTGTTGCGTATGAATGTTTTCGTTTTCTGCAATCTTAAAGATTTCAAGTAAACGGTCATATATCTTTTCAATGTCGCGTGTCGCACGGCCAACATTGTATTCTTTCAATTCATGATAGACGTTAATCAAACCGCCGGCATTGATGACAAAGTCAGGTGCATAAAGGATTCCCTTTTCTTTTATCATGTTGCCATGGATATCTTCTTCGAGTAAAACGTTATTCGCTGTTCCTGCGATGACTTTCGCTTTAATTTGGGGAATCGACTCATCATTTAAGACACCACCTAAAGCACATGGACAGATGACATCAACATCGAGACCAAAGAATTTTTTAGGTTCAACGAACTCAACATCGGGATGTTCTTTTTTCATGCGTTCAATATGCTTGGGATTGATTTCAGAAAAATAAATTTTCTTAGCTTTCGCTTCAACCAATCGCTTGATGAGATAATAACCTGTTTGTCCAGCACCTTGAACAGCGAATGAATACTTCGTGAAATCTTCGTTACCAAACTTATATTGTAAAGCCGCACGCACTCCATGGAATGCACCCAGTGCAGTCATAGGAGATGGATTACCTGATTTACCTTCAAGACCGACGACATGATCGGTTTCCATCGCAACAAAATCCATATCTTTTGTGCTCGTATTGACGTCTTCTGCTGTGATATAACGTCCGTTTAAGCTTTGAACATAGCGGCCAAGTGCTCTAAAATAACCTTCACATTTGACTTGTTCGGGATCACCGATAAGAACGGTTTTTCCCCCACCTAAATTTAAACCTGCAGCTGCAGCTTTATAGGTCATCCCTCTTGCGAGTCTTAGGCAGTCGACGACCGCTTCTTCTTCACTTGCATAATTCCACAGTCTAGTACCACCAAGGGCTGGTCCTAATGTGGTGTT
>DIKN01000017.1:1241-4862 GCA_002424575.1 Acholeplasmataceae bacterium UBA5617
GTTTAGCCATGTACTCAAAATGCTTGAAATCGCTCATGCTATTCTCCCTTCAATTTTTAAAAGCGCTTACATAAAACATTATAGCATACCATATATGATTTATCATATATTTTTTTGGAAAAAGGAAAATTTCACACAAAGTGATAACATGATCAAAATTTGATTTATTTTGCATCCATTTTTCATGAAAAGATATCAAAAAGGATGTGCTTGTTACACATCCTTTTGAGTTATTTAAGACTATCTTGTAAGTGTTGAATAAACATGCCGACATGGAATCCATCAACAAAAGCATGGTGAACAGAGATGGAAAAGGGCATCACTTTACGTCCATTAACATCCTCGAATTTGCCCCATACCACGCGAGGAATTGCATCATATGGATCGATTATATGTGCGTGCGATACTTGAGAAAATCGTGCCCAAGGGAAGGTCGTCACATAGACAAGGTCTTGTCTAATCTCATGGGTTAGGTCGATAAATGTTGAACCTTGTTTGATCGATTGCTGTTTTGCGTGTTGGATAAATGCGATTCCATCATCTAAATAATCAACTGTTACAATTTTAAACTGATCAGTTCCTTCGATAAGATCGGTAAATGAAGGATGGATGGTTTCAAAGAGATAGGGTTCTTTGTCGACAAAGCGATATTTAAAATTGTCGATAGCATTCATCACTTTCATCACGTGATGCATCATCGAAAAATAAAAAGATTGCTTGTTTTGTTTCACAGTTTGATAAAATGTGGTCACATCTAAATCAAATGTCATGGTGTACATCGGTATGTCAAGGTGTTGATAAAAGAGAAAGGTTTGTTTTCGTGACCATGTATTCACATCGATTTTCATGATAATTTCCCCTTAATAAATGCGATACGACTATGTAACATGCGTTTGACCAATTTACTGAAGAAGACAGCATCATATCCATGAACGGTTTTGAGTGTGTGATATTCATGGACTTTAACCCCTGCTTCACTGAGTCGTCTTGCATATTCAATGGCTTCATCGCGAAGACAATCATATTGAGCTGTTTCAATGTAGGTTTCTGGCATATCATGAAGATCGGCAAACGAAGGTGATGCATAGTGCAGCATCCCATAATCCCCATTTTTTAAATACATCTCCCACATGCTATGGTTTAAAACGGAATTCCACATCGGTGCATCATAAAATTCTTTCATCGAAGGGGTATTTTGACTGTAGTCAATAACGGGGTATAAAAGCATTTGCTTTTTAATTTTAGGACCTTGTTGATCTCGTGATAACAGAGCGACTGCCGTTGCTAAATTTCCACCCGCTGAATCACCTGCAACATAAAGTTGATTGGGATCAATTTTTAGATAATCAGCATGTTCTTTCATAAAGAGTAAGGCATGATAGCAATCAAAGAGTGCCGCTGGAAAAGGATGTTTCGGTGCTAAATGATAATTGACATAAACGGCGCGACAATGTGTCGATGACACAATACGTTGAAGCATGCTGACATGTACTGGCGTTCCAGCCATTTGGAATCCTCCACCAGGAATATAGAGAAGTCCAGGTGCAATACCTTCTTGGTTTTTTCTTTCATACACCGTGACTTTGACTTTCATATGCTGATAACCGCGAATCCAAAAATGTCTTCTCCGAATCCCTTTTTTAGGACGGGAAAAAAACATCGTCAACCAAATGATAGCATTGGTGGTTATGCGTCTCGAGGATGTATATTTTGTGAATCGAATCGGTTTAAGTATTAATAACTCGGGATCTACGTGGTATTGATTCATCTATTTTTTACCTTGAAACCACGTTTTGTAGTCTCCATACCCTTCTTGATCCAATTGGTCGTAAGGAATAAACCTTAAGGATGCTGAATTGATACAGTATCGAAGACCACCTAATTCACGAGGACCATCGGTAAAAAGATGACCCAGATGGCTATCTCCTTGCGGACTTCTCACTTCGGTTCGAAACATACCAAAACTTTTGTCAAGTTTGGTTATCAATGGTTTGATTGGTTTTGCAAAACTTGGCCATCCACATGAACTATCAAATTTATCCAAGGATGAAAACAAAGGCTCACCTGAGACAATATCCACATAAAGACCCAGTTCATGATGATTCCAGAAATCGTTTTGAAAAGGTCTTTCAGTGCCATTTTCTTGTGTAACGTGGTATTGCAATGGCGTTAACGTCTTCTTTAAGTCTTCTTTATTCACAGTATCACCCACCCCTAGTTTATCATGAGTCATTTTAATGTATGATCGATGTGCTCCTATGATGTGATAGCTTTCATCGATTCCAAATGCGTCATGAGTTCATCGCTTTCTTTCATCAACAAATGAAAGACGTCATTCATGTCATCGAGATCATTCTTTTTTGCTCGTTCCATCATCACATTGAGCAACCAAACTAAACGCTTTCCACTCACATACGCACACGAACCTTTGAAATAGTGAGCAGCTGAAATAATTTGCTCAGCATGGCGCAGTTGAACGGCGCTTCGTATTTTTTCAAGGTCTTTGGGGTATTCTTGTTGGAAGGTCATAATGACCTCTTTGGCGATGTCATAGGATCCTTCAAAACGTTTCAAAAAATCGTGGCGATCAAAGACAAGAAGTTCATCGGGAATATGTAACGTATCCACACTGACCAAATGTTTACGTAAAATCTGAGATAAGGATTCCATTTTGATAGGCTTATAGATGACATCATTGATCTGTGTCGCTTTGAGCATATCATAATCATTAAAGTATGCATTTGCAGTGACAGCAATGATGGGAACTTTTGATGAATTTGTGCCTAAAGAGCGGATACGGCGTGTCGCTTCAAGACCATCCATGTGTGGCATTTGAATATCCATGAGTATCACATCAAACATATGCTCTTTAACCATTTCAATTGCACGAGTTCCATTCTCGGCGAGCAAAGATGTCATGCCGATGTTATGCAAAATGCTTTCTAAAGCGATGCGATTTAATCGATTATCATCCACGATCAACGCGTGACCAGAGATTTTTTTGGTATATTGCGATGCAACCGTTTTATGCAATTCATGAAATGTCCGCATGATACGTTGTAAAAGCATCATACGCGAAATCGGTAGTTCAAGAATACCATCCATTTTTTTGAATCGCTTTTGATCTAATTGAGCTAAAGCAAACATGATGACATCGTGTTTACCGTATGTTTCTTTGATGGTATTAAGGGCATCTTGTGATTTTACATTTACTTCAAATATGATGATATCTACACGTTGATTTGAAATGGAGATTTCATCGCATACTTTTGAACCCATGGATGAAAAGATAGGCATCAACAGAGATGGTTTTTGCTCATGAATAATCAAAACATCATAGGATTGAAGTTGTTCAAAAGATTGTCTGGGTCCCACATCATACGGTAGACTGACAGAGAATAAAGATCCTTGTTGGAGTTCACTTTCTACGAATAATGTTCCACCTAAAAGGTGAGTGAGCTGTTTGACAATGGTTAACCCAATACCTAATCCTTGGTATTCACGACGATCTGATACATCGGGTAAATAGAATGCATCAAAAATGTGTGATAGACTCTCTTTGGGAATTCCGATTCCGGTATCTCGAACTGTAAAAACCATATGGTGTGTTTCATCGTTGAT
>DIKN01000109.1:0-8223 GCA_002424575.1 Acholeplasmataceae bacterium UBA5617
AGCAACGGGGTTATCGTTCCATCCGCCAGCTTGGTCAACGTTTTCTTCAACAAATGGTGGAATATAAAGTGTATCTGGAGTTAAATTGTCAAACTTGCCAGATTCTGGGCTTTGTCCCCACCAATTGGGAATTTCGTCACCTGCATCAGTACGAATCATCTTAACAGTAAGATTGCCATCCAATACCTTTTCAACGCCACCAATCTTATATGTTACTGTCCAACCAGCTGCACCAGTAGGTAAAGTGATTTCGAGTAAATATAAGTATTTTGCGCCTTTGGTGTCATCAACGATTGACTTAATTCTTTCGTCGTTACGTGCAATAGCAACCATCTTATAATCTTCGTTGCCAACTGCTCCACCCCAACCTGCAAACTGACCGGTAGCATAGTAATCGTGTGCTTCATCAGCTAAAATTGTACCGCTAACGCAACCAACTAATGCAAATGCTCCGAATAATACGACTAACAATAATACGAGCTTTTTCATTATATCTCTCCTTTTTCTTTGAAATAAGCGCTTTCATTATATCATTTTATGCAATACTTAATCAATCATTTGTGATTTTATCACATGTGAAACCGTTATTTTATTATCACACTCGTCAATGGGCTCAGCGTTAAAATGGTTCCATTCAAACTTGTAGTGCCTTGACCAGCATAACCTCTCACCACCTGAAATGCTTGTGTGGTGTATAAACTTAAATCGATTTGGATTTCTGTTAATCCTGTATTATGGAATACACCGACCGTACTGTTTTGATACGTCGATAGAAATCCACCAAATGTGTGATAGTTTTCGAAGAATAATGGTGTATAAACACCGCGTGCAATCTCGGGATTAGCTTCTCGGAGCAAAATCACTCTTTTATAATGATTGTAGATCGATGATGGTTCATTTTTTTGATCGCTTACCGTTCCATTGGTTTGTCTTTCTCTGCTATAGCTTGATCCCACAGGATCCTTGACGGAATCGCGATCACCCCAAAGCATCGCTAAGCGACGATTGGCATCGGTATTTTCTGTACCACGACTACCTTTCATCCCGATTTCTTCACCATAATACAGAAAGGGTGTTCCAAATGTCCACAGATAAAGGTTTGCAGCCATCTGCATCCGACCATCAGGAACAGAAAGATAACCTGCTGCACGGTTCATATCATGGTTCGAGATAAATGGTTGCAAAATCGCATCCGCACGCACTGAAGTGACGGTGTTACGGTATTGATTCAAATAATTGACAAATCCATTAACCGATTCCACGCTATTTGCGGTTTGAGCAATCACACCTTCTGATTGAGCCATGCCAAAATCGAAATTACTGAAGGGTTCATAATACATCGCAATTTGGATGTCAGGTGACCACGTTTCACCCACGACATAAGCGTTAGGTTTAATCTGATAAACTTCATCCATGAACCAGTTCCAAAATTCAATATTTTTGTCGTGTTCATTCAAATAGACATATTTGGTCGCATCCAAACGAAATCCAGAAACACCTAAATCAAACCAAAATTGAAGAATGGATACAATCTCTTGACGCACGAGTGCACTGTCCATGTTGAGTTCTGGCATCTGATCGGAGAAATTGCCTTCGTAGAAGAGATTTCCCTCAAAGGGATAATAACGTCTACCTGCAATCTTTTCTTCTTCTGTGACCAGTGTATAATACTCTAAATAGGGTGAATTCATGTTGCCATCTTTCACTGCTTGTCGCGCGGTTCTAAACCAATCATGATAAACACTGGTATGGTTGAGGACAAGGTCAATGATGATGTTGATACCACGTTCACTCGCTTTTTGTGTCAGTTCTTCAAAGTCTTCAAGTGTTCCATAGGAAGGATCAACCGATTTGTAATCACGAACATCGTATTTATGATAACTCGGGGACTTCATGATGGGCATGAGCCATAATCCTGTTACACCTAAACTTTTTCCTGATGAAAAGTCGCCATCGTTTAAATAATCTAAGCGGTTGATAATCCCACGTAGGTCACCGATACCATCTTTGTTCGAGTCTGAAAAAGCACCCACAAATATTTCATAATAGACGCGATACAAATCATCGTTTTGCTCGATGGCTATACCATCAAGTTTGACTTCATATTCCCTCGGTTTGCACGAAGATAGCCCGAATAAGAACCCGAGGATGATAAAACATAATACGATTTTTTTCATGAATTAACCTTTCACTGCTCCTGCGGTGACACCTTCGACGTAATATTTTTGCATCGAAAGGAAGAGTGCGACAATCGGTATCGCAACGATCACACTACCCGCAGCAAACATGGTAAATCGATTGGGGTCTACCGTGGATTGTGACCCATAGAGCATGGAATATAATCCCACAGCGACCGTATGCAATTCGGGGTTTGTTTCCCCCAAGATGACCCTGGCGAAAATAAAGTCCATCCATGGCCCAGTAAAGGATAGTAACGCTGTGTAGATGATGATCGGTTTTGAAAGTGGTAATATGATTTTCTTAAAAATTTGGAAATTGGTTGCACCATCGAGCCGTGCTGATTCCAAAAGTGAGTTGGGTATCAGATCAAAGAAACCTTTCGCGACATAAAATCCCAACCCTGCCCCTGCAGAATATGCCAAAATGAGGGCAAACAGTGTTTGTGTCAAATTCATTGCCTTTAAGATGTAATAAATAGCGATAATGGACATAAACCCTGGGAACATACCTAAAATGAGGGCGATATTTAAAAATGATTTTCTCGCTTTAAACTTCAATTTACTCATGACATAAGCCACTGACAAGGTGAGTGCTGTTGAAATGACAAACGAGATGGATGAGACAAAGAGTGTATTCATAAACCAACGTGGGAACATGGTATTGTTGAATAAATTGATAAAATTATCAAACCCAATAGCTTTGGGGAAATAATTCGATACGACAATACCAATCAATTGTCCTTGGTCGTTTCTCTCCGTGCGGAATGCACTCAAGATGATCCATAAAACGGGATACAACCAGATGATGGACATGATGACTAAGGTGACATAACCAGAGATAGTCGAGAGTTGCTCTTGACGTTTGACGCTTTTGAATTTGGGCTTAGCATCGAAATTTCTCATTGGAACGCCTCCTCTTCTTTGTAGGCTTTACTCTTGCGATATGATAACAATGTACCGGTTGCAGTAATTAAGAATGTAAAGATACCGATGACAGATCCCATGTTGTACTCATTTTCATCGATGGTTAATTTATAGAGCCATGTGACCAAGAGATCGGTCGATCCAGCTTTATAACCACCACCAACCGATGGTCCACCACCCGTGAGGAGATAAATGATGTTGAAACTTGTGATATTGCCCACAAATGATGTGATCAGATACGGTGTTGTCACAAACACAATATAGGGGATAGTGATGGATAGAAATGCTTGTCGTTTGGTAGCACCATCAATTTGAGCTGCTTCATATAGGTCCGTTGGAATGTTGAGTAAGATCCCCGATGTCATCAGCATGGTGTATGGAATACCTACCCAAAGGTTAATGAATAAAATGGATGCACGTGCTGTCATGGGGTTTTGTGCTGTTCCTAAGAAGGAAATCGGAGAATTTGTTAATCCCATGGTAATCAATAAGTTATTGATTGGACCATACTCTGACAAAATGCTTCTTACGGCGAGTAAAGAAATGAATTGAGGTATTGCAATGGTCAGAATAAAGACGGTACGCCATACTTTTTTGAGCTTAATCGTCTTTTTATTAATTAATAAAGCTAATAAGATACCCGCAATATAGTTTGAAAATGTCGCAAAGAATGCCCATATTAACGTCCAACTTAACACGGGGAAGAAACGGACTGCAACTTCACCCTGCCCAGTAAAGACGGTTTTGAAGTTTTCAAATCCAACCCAGTCAAATAAGACTTGACCTGCGGGATGTTGCGAGTCAAAATTGGTAAATGCGATAAGTATCATGAAGACAGTTGGCAAAATCGTGAAAACGATGACACCTAAAATGGCTGGTGTTAACATCGTGACATGGAATCGACTATCGAAAAGTTCTGCTAAATCTTCTTTAAAACTCAGTACTTTTTTGCCTTCTCTAATCAAAAGGTCATTCGCATATGCACTCGAAATATTGGATGAATATGCGGCAATAAAAATTCCAATAATACCAAGTGTCACCACACCAAAAAGCATCATCAACATCGAGTTGTCGGTAGGCGTAAAGACGTCACCTTCAACAGTACCAAGCGTCACTAAATTGCGCAAGGCTTGAAAACCGATCGGTGTTCGGTTGACGGTTGGTGATGTGATCAACACAAACAAAAAGCCAACTTGAATAAATAAATAAATGAATCCTTTGATGATTTGTCCGCGTGCAAATTGACCAACACCCATGATCACATGCGCAATCTTCGTAAAAATGCTGCTATCCATGAAGCGTTTACCAAAGCGAACTGCTCTTTTCTTCACACCTAAAACAAAGCGCTTAAGGCCACGGAAAATTCCGTAGCCAAAGTCTTTGAATGATTTAAGGATGGAGGAAAAGAATTTTTGAACCCTTCCTTGCATTGAAGCATGTCGATCGTTCATAGTATCCTCCTCAATCGGGTCGAGTTAATTATTTATTTCCGGTCTTCCAAATGTTTTCGACGAGTTGAAGTTGTGCCTTGATTGCGTCAAAAGAAGTGAACAGACCTGTTGTCGTACCGCTCTTATTTTCTAAGATTTCAAGAATTAAGTCGGGACCACCCTTTGAATAATAGTAGAAATTAAAACGGTTATCAAATCCAAAGGGTTGTGGGATACCGTGTTCGAACATTTCGATCTGTGCTGATGCTAACTTCGCTTCGAGTGAATCACCTGTCATCGAATCAAATTCAACCGCTGCATTTTTGTATGCTGGCAAGTTTTGAACAGCAATATATGATTGTTCTTGAACTTCTTTGCTTGAAAGATATTTCACAATGTCTTGAATGTATTCTTGATATTTAGAATTCTTCTTCATGACAAACATCTTCGCATCAGCAAATGTTCCTGATTGGAATTGTGTACCCGCTGTCACACTACCATAGGCATCCTGAGATGTAATGGTAAATGTTGGAAGTTTAACGATACCAAGTTTACTACCAAGTGCAGAAACTGCAGCATTATAATGCCATGCACCAGAAATGACGGATAGCGAAATGCCATCCTTTAATTCGATTTGCCATCCGGAATCGGTTGGACGTTTAGGACCGTTCGCATGTGTAAAGAAACGTTGACCCCATTTCATGACAGATACCATATCATCACCGGTAACAAAGTTCTGTTGAATGTCGCCACCTTGATAAAGTTTTAAAGATGACGTTCCAGTTTGAACATTGGTTGCTAACAGTAAGAACGAGTTATTAAAACCATCGGTACCTGTTAACGATAAAGCTTGTTTGTTGGCTGCAATCGCAGCTTCCAAGATGCCTTCCCAAGTTTGGACTTGAGTTTCACTGATCAGATCTTTGTTGTAATAGAGCACAAGTGATTGTGCAATGTATGGCACACCAAATGTATAGATTTGACCACCGACACTACCTTTGATAACATTTTTAAATGTATCGGGATTGTCGTTTTCAATTTGAGCAAGTAATCCTGCATCAGTCACAGGAGCAATACTGCTTGAACCAGCAATTAACTTACCTAAATTGTCGTGAGCGACTGTAAATATATCAGGTCCAGCCTCTGTATCTTCTAAGTATGTCGCTGCTGCAGAACCTGTATCTGCACCTTTCACTAAGATGGTGTGGGGAAATGCTTCACCATTTTCTTCTTCGTACTTCACAAGATAATCTTCAATGACACCTTGGTAAAATTCAACCGATTCGGTACCTACCCAGATGGTCAATGGAGCATCTTTTTTACATCCGATTAACATCACAGCAGATGCCAAAATCAAAAGTAAAAATATTAGTTTTTTATTCATGATTTCCTCTCCTTCATTTCATGAAATTATGCCTTCATTCTACCATCAATCCACATGTTATGCAAGCGTTTACGCGCACGTGTAGTAGTTTACTTTTTAAGCATTTTATAGTATGATGAAAGCGATTTGAACATTTCTATTTGGGTGAAGTTTAAGTCTCAATTTACCGTAAAATGGGGATAAAGAGGAGAGGAAAAACAATGAAAAAAGGATTGATTTTTGCCTTCATGGTGCCATTTATCATCTTATTGATGAGTGTGACAACAATGGCAGCAGCCATCACCGATGTCTATGTGCACTATTATCGTTACCAAAGCGACTATGAAGGATGGAATTTATGGGTTTGGCAAAGTAAACCGGTTTCACAAGAAGGTGCGAGCTACACTTTTAGTGAAGATGATACCGCTACCATTTTTAATTATGATGGCGTCGTAACCAAAATAACTCTCGACGGAGATTTATCAAATGCAACCGAATTGGGTTTTATTGTGAGACGTGGCGACTGGTTACAAAAGGATATTGACAACGATCGTTTCATTTCTATACCCGTTGATCATTCGAGTCCCGAATTACATATCTATCTCGTTGAAGGCGATTCAAGAATTGGATACGGTATGAATGATGTCGATGGTCCCGATAAAAATCCAAAATTTAAGTTAGCTTATTTTGATCAGCTCAACCGAATTTATTATGTTGCTACTGAATTGTTGTCAGCAGATAAAATCGAGGTTTTTAAAGGTGATGTCGAACTGATCCCAACCGAAATAAGTATTACCGATTTCTCAGGTATTATCACACTGGGTGAAAATATTGATTTTTCAAAGACATATACCCTTAAAGCGACATTTAGTGATGATTCAATCAATGAATATATTGTCACATATGATGGTATCTATGATTCAGATGAATTTGAAGATGCATTTGGTTATGATGGTGATGATTTAGGTGCGCATGTTGTCAATGGAAAAACACGATTCACATTATGGGCTCCCATCTCGACATCTGTTTCACTTAACCTTTATCAATCAGGAACAACTGCACGCTATGGCGGATCAGATACTCCTTATCAAGTCGTTCCGATGTTAGTCGGTGAAAAAGGGACGTTCTATGTTGAAATCAATGGTTCACTTCATGGAAAATATTATACCTATACTGTAACGAATGGTTCTTCTTCTTATGAAGTCATCGATCCTTATGCCAAGAGTTCAGGTCTAAACGGTCAACGGGGTTTGGTTGTTGACTTTAACCTCATCAATCCAGAAGGCTTCACCTATAATGATCGTCCTGATAACATGAGTGCAAACACGGATGCGATCATCTATGAACTTCATGTTCGTGACTTAACCACTCACTCCAGTTGGAATGGAACAGAGGTTAACCGCGGTAAATATCTTGGATTAATTGAACGTGGAACAACTTATCAAGGGGTATCAACGGGGTTTGATCACATCGTTGAACTCGGTGTTACCCATGTTCAACTTCTTCCCTTCTTTGATTTTGGTGTTGTTGATGAATCACGCGTTGGTGAAGCAGGATACAATGCTTTCAACTGGGGATATATGCCTTTAAACTTCAACGTATTAGAAGGCACTTATTCGAGTGATCCCTACAACGGATTAACCCGTGTAATCGAAATGAAACAAGTTGTTCAGGCATTTCATGAAGAAAACATTCGCATCAACATGGATGTTGTCTATAATCATACAGGCTTATCTGCAGATTCTAATTTAAACCTTATCATTCCTGGTTACTATCACAGAAAAACATCGAGTGGTGCATTCTCGAATGGTTCGGGTACAGGTAACGAAACAGCATCTGAACGTTACATGGTTAGAAAATACTTTGTTGATTCTGTATTATTTTGGGCAACCGAGTACAATTTATCCGGTTTCCGCTTCGATTTAATGGCGCTTCATGATTTACAAACGATGCAAGAAATCGCTGATGAACTTCATGCGATCGATCCAACCATCATGGTTTATGGTGAACCCTGGATGGGAGGAACTTCTACACTCCCCGCTTCACAACAAGCCGGAAAAGCTAACTTATCACAACTCAATGGTGTCGGTGCTTTCAACGATGACTTAAGAGATGGTGTGAAAGGATCCGTCTTTGCACGTGCAGAAGGTGGTTTCATTCAAGGTAACTTTTCAACAACCTTGATCAATCGGGTACGTTATGGTATAGCAGGTGGTGTTGCACATCCTCAAGTATCTGGTTCAATGCTTTCCAATCAACGGATTTGGCATACTGAACCTACAAAGACCATTAATTATGTTACAGCACATGATAATAATACATTATA
>DIKN01000109.1:8319-18106 GCA_002424575.1 Acholeplasmataceae bacterium UBA5617
GGTGATGAATTCATGAGAAGTAAACCTGCTGAAAATGGTAAAGGTTTTGATCACAATTCATATCAATCACCCGATTCAGTCAATCAGCTTCGTTGGGACCTTAAAGCTCGCGAACAAGAAATGAAGATTTTTGAATATTACAAAGATCTCATCGCCTTCCGCTTGAAACATCCTGCACTTCGCATGACAACTGCAGCAGAAGTGATCGCTAATCTCGACTTTGTTTACACCGATACAACCGGTATCATGGCTTATCAATTGACAAGAGGACAAACCGATGATGCTTTTGAAGAAATGCTTGTTATCCATAATGCCAACCGAAAAACGGCTAAACTAAAACTGCCCACAGGTGGTGGATGGGTCCTTGTCGGTAATCAAGATGGTCTAAGTGATGAAACGATTAGAACGTATGAAGGTGGTGCACGAATCAGTGTAGCAGCCAATAGCAGCTATGTGCTATACCGTGATACCAACATAGGTGACTACAATCCAACACCGATGATTGTTGCGATTACAGTCGGTTCTTCTGCAGCGATTACAGGTGGCGTATTCTTAACACTCTATATCATCAAAAAGAAGAAAGCCATCCTCGCTTAATGAAATAAAGAAGCAAATTCGCGCTGAATTTGCTTCTTTTTTATGCATACAAGATGTTTTTCTTATCTTCCCACATCAGTGGAGTTAAAACAATAGGATTGTTGATCGAAAATGATGAATAAACTGTTGCTTGATTGCGCAATACATTTTCAAGTACATCACGAATTAATATGCCTGTATCGACAATGTCTACACCCCAAACAAATGGGTATTCAGGCTTATCGAAGATATAATCGTTGGTTGCAACTTTATAATAGGTGCTATCGCTTAGTGAATACAAGGATAATCCGGGTTTAAAATTCATCGCAACCGATGAATTGGCATAATCTTTGATGGCTTCTCCTGTTAAATACACATATTTAATCCGATTATCAAATGGAAAAATTTGATAAAGGGTTGCAACGGTTATATCTTGATTCTGTGATAAAGAGGCTCGTGTTCCTCCATAGTTATGAATCCCGAGATCGGCATCGACTGATAAACGAATAAGGCTTGCCATATATTCAGTTAACGTGGATGTGTTATAATAACTGCTCGATTTGATGATGACTTCATTGAGTAATGGGGCTATTGCAAGTTTATATTCATCGACCAACGCTTTAATGAGAATGTGTTCGGTTTGCAGTCGAATATCAATATCCATGCGATCTGATGAAGACGAACTCGATTGCGATACATTGAGATTGGTGGCATCAAATGATTCAACAATACCGAGATTGGAAAGCGTTAAGGTGACTTTGCCAACAAATTCTCCATTAGCTTTTGATTGGACAACAGGAACATCAACACCTGTACGGGCAATAATTTGTGTGTATCGCTGGTGACTGTGGCCATTAAAGATGAGATCTACGCGTCGGTTACCCGTTAATTCTGCGATTTGTTGATTGGTTGAATCACTACTGCCATGAACAACCACAATGACAACATCAACATCACATTCGGTGCGTAAATACTCCGTATAGTAAGATGCCCAATAGACAGGATTATCGAAAACATAAGGGGAGACCCGTGCGGTTGCAATCGAATCTTCGAGTCCATAACCAATCAATCCGATGATGCCTACTTTTGTTGCACCCTTTTGAATCATGGTATAAGGATCGATAAATGCGGGGCGTTCCATGGTATCTTTACGCAAGATATTCGCACCAAGCAAGGGAAAATTGACGAAGATGCCGTCATAAGAAGGATCGCGATAGCGTGTGACACTTTCTAATCCCCAGTCAAATTCGTGGTTACCTATCACAAAGGCATCCATCTGCATAACATTGAACATATCCATCATTGAACTACCATAATAGTAATTTGATAAGATGTTTCCTTGGAGTAAGTCACCGCCACCGATGAATAATGTGGTATCCGGATTTGCTGTTTTCTCGTCTAAAATGACGTTTCCAATCGCGGATAAACCAAGTTGACTTCCACTTTTCTCGATCGCTCCATGGGTATCATTGATATAAAAAATGGTTAGTGTATCGAATTGAGGTGCGGGTAATACTGTAATCTGAACGGTGACCGATGTTTGATTACCCTTGGAATCATCAACCGTGTAAATAACGGCATATGTTCCAGGGATTTGATAATTAACAGCTTCGTCATCATAGACAAGTCGCAACGAAACATTACCCTCAAGATCATCGACTGCTGTAATACCAAGTAAAAGATTGGGAAGTGCATCTCCGATGGTGTACGTGATGTTTTGTGCACCCAAAATCGTGGGGGCTGTCGTATCAATGATGGTTCTTGCAATGATGGTGATTAAATAGGATGCTGTTGTTTCATATCCCGCTTGATCCCTCACGGTGACGAAAACAGGGTATTGTCCTTCTTTTGTCCAATCCACATCATCGTCATTGACAATAATCGATGAGGTCAGATCTCCATCATGTTTATCCTGGGCTTGGATACCGGTTAAAAGATTCGGTATGGGATCGCCTATGGTGTATGTTTGATCAGAAATACCTAAAAAATAGGGTGGGGTTGTATCAGGTTTGTTTTGGTTCTCGCATCCTATCATGACGAAAGTCATGAAGAGAACGACGATGAGGAAAAGTATCTTTTTCATGTTCGCTTCCATCCTTTGCAAAAGTATTATAACATAGAGTGGTCTACCGATTTCACAAAAAGAATGTTATAATGATTTTTGTGAGGTGACATGATGAAAAAACCACATCATTTATTGGAGTTATTTTGGGTCTTTTTTAAGATAGGTGCCATGACATTTGGTGGGGGATTAGCCATGATGCCTATTATGCGAAGAGAAGTCGTTGAAACAAAAGGTTGGGTTAACGATGACGATATTCTAAAAATTCTAGTCATATCCGAATCAACACCTGGTGTTTTTGCAGTCAATGCAGCCACTTTTATCGGTTATAAAATCCAAGGATTTATGGGTGCACTTGTATCAACACTTGGCGTCATCATCCCCAGTTTAATCACCATTTCAATCATTTCTTTTTTTATCCTACAATTTAAATCATTGATCCTCGTTCAATATGCATTTTATGGCATCCAAGCTGCCGTTGCATTATTGATTTTTAAAGCTGCTCTCAAATTATCAAAGAAAATCCATTTTGATGCATTCGCATGGATTGTACTTTTGTCATCTATACTATTTGCAACCTTCACACAGATTAACGTCCTTTGGTTACTCCTTGTGGGTGCATTACTTGGAATCATCTATGGCATGATCGAACAGATAAAGGGGGCTAAATCATGATTTTAGAACTCTTGAATTTAGCGTGGATCTTTTTCAAAATTGGACTTTTTACATTCGGCGGTGGCTACGCCATGATTCCACTGATGGAATCTGAGTTGGTGGGTCGAGGACTTATTGATGTCAATATGCTCTATGATTTTATTGGAATTGCGGAATCCACACCTGGACCGATTGCCATCAACATGGCTACGTTCATCGGTAATGAAGCGATGGTTCAATATGGATTTTTAGCGCGTATTCTAGGTTCTATTGTCATGACAACTGCTGTAGCACTTCCTTCTTTTATTATCATTTTACTGATTGCATCGTTGGGAAGTCAATTTTTGGAGAGTCGCTTGGTTAAAGAGGCATTTAAAGGTCTTAAACCAACTGTTATTGGGCTCATCTTAAGTGTCTCCATTGGATTGATGATCCGTTTAATATTCCCCATGATTTCCTTCAAGGAATTGGTGTTTGATTGGTCCGTTTTTCAATTTCATAACCTGGTGATTTTTTTAATACTTGTTCTATTGAGCATCAGAATAAAAAAAATTTCACCCATCAAAATGATCCTTCTTGGTGCAGTATTGGGTATGATCATTTACAGCACGTTTTGACCGATGAAAAAAGATCTTACATGGCTTAAAGAAGCCCTTATTGCTCATCGTGGTCTTCATACTGAAGATGGAACCATTCCTGAAAATTCCTTGTTAGCTTTTCAACAAGCACTCCAAATGGGATATGCCATTGAACTCGATGTCAATGTCTTGAAAGATGGAACGGTTGTCAGTTTTCACGATATCCACTTGAAACGTTTATGTGGTGATGATCGTATGCTCTCTGAACTTACTTTTAGTGATATCAAATCACTTAAACTATTATCTTCAGATGAAAGGATCCCTACCCTAGATGATGTCTTGAACATGGTTGATGGAAGAGTGCCTTTGCTGATTGAATTAAAACCTCATGGTGATGTTGTCAAGCTCTGCGCGCATGTCATGAAGTCTTTGCAGCATTATCAAGGCACATATGCCATCTTCTCGTTTCATCCACGAGTCGTCTATTGGTTTAAGCGTCATCATCCTCATGTGATTCGTGGTCAAATCGCTGAGTCATTTAAATCCAATCCAAAGATGCATCCGATCGCTAAATGGATGATGAAACACATGATTTTTAACCGATTTACACAACCTGACTTCATCTCATATGGGATTCATGATTTGCCCAATCCAATTCTTGATCGCTATAAGAAAAAAAACATGATCATCATCAGCTATGCGGCACGTAGCCAATCTGAATTTGATCATGTGAAATCATCTTATGATAACGTTGTTTTTGAATTTTTTATTCCCAAACAAAAAGGGTGAGATTTCACCTTTTTCTTTTTAGTCCATATCAACATCAAAATTTTCTAAGATCGATTTCTTACCCACCACTGCATCACCGTGTTTTGTCAAGAACATAGTAATGAATGCTGAAGCAACAAAGAGTGTCGCATAGGGGAACAGGATTTTTGGATGTATCAAATCCATGAAGAAACCTGATAAGATCGGTGTTAAGATTTGTGCACCCATCGAGAATGCATAATAGTATCCGGTATATTTACCGACGTTGGATCCTTTTGCCAATTCGACAACCATGGGGTATGAGTTGACGTTAATGGTTGCCCAGCCGATACCGGTTAGACCAAAGACTATAAACATCACCCAACCTGTATCTTTGCTCAAGAAGAAGACGGAACCAAAGCATAATGTCAATAAGATAATACCCGCTAAAATGGTCTTTCGACGACCAAACTTGGTCGAAAGGATACCGATAGGAATGAATGCAATGATAGCCGTGACGTTAGCAACCAACAAAGGAAGTGTGAATGATGGCAGTTGTAAAATCTTTGGTGCATAATCGGATACTTTCGTCATGACAGCATTGTATCCCATAAACCATAAGAAAACAGATGATAAAATCAAATAAAGCGATATCTTTTTATCTTTGGGAAGTTCATGCATGTCATGCACTTCACCTTCTTCTTCATGTAAACCAAACTTGAGATCATCTGCTTCTTTTTCGGCGACAAGCTTGGGTTCTTTAACCTTCCATAAGAAGATGGCCAAGACAGCGATCATGATGACACCA
The DNA here is from genome assembly GCA_002424575.1 of Acholeplasmataceae bacterium UBA5617. GTDB lineage: Bacteria > Bacillota_I > Bacilli_A > Acholeplasmatales > Acholeplasmataceae > Peloplasma. The sequence continues at coordinate 13,745 of DIKN01000109.1, forward strand.
ACACTGATGAACGCACCGGTATAGTGGACGTATGAACGACCACCGAGACCAAGAACTGTCAATAAGATTAGTGAGGTTACTCCAGCGGCTGCTCCCATAAGATTGATGACTGCGTTCGCCTTTGAGCGCAAAGGTTTCATCGTAACATCTGGCATCAACGATACAGCAGGTGAGCGGAAGACAGACATCGCAACGAGTGCAATCAAGAGAATACCGACAAAAACAACAAAATTCATTGGATTTTCAGAGGTTACCTGCCATGCTCTTTCACTTAAATAGCGATGGTAATAACCATCTAAATAGGAAATTTCGATCGCATCTAGCTCTTGAGTTGCTCCATTTTCATCGAGAAGTTTATCCATTGGATCATAAACTGAGGATTGATAACGATCATAATCTTTCTGAGAAATCTTATCATTATGAAGAGCCGTTATACGATTAAATTCCATATCCACCATGATGAGACGCCAAAACGCTGGTGTTTTTCTGATCTCATCCTCGGTATCGGATATAAATTCATACCGTTCAATGATGTTGGTCTGTTCGATGCGTGCCGTTTGTATATTATCAACAAATGACAATCCAATAAAAGCGAATGCTGCAACAACCGTACCAATGATCACATAGGGTGTTCTTCGTCCGAGCTTGTGATTGGTCTTATCTGAGATTGCTCCAAAAAGAGGTAACATGAAAAGAGCAAGAATGTTATCGAGTGCCATGACAACACCAGACCATGTTTGATTTAAACCAAATTTGTCAATTAAGATCTTTGTGATAATCGAGTCGTACGTTTGCCAAAAAATAGTAATGATAAAAAATGCAAGACCAACATAAAACACTTTTTTGTAATCCAGTTTCATAGCTTCACCTTTTCATTGAAGATTTTGCAACGCGTTTGTGCTTATTATAGCATGACTTTTTGTGATTTGAGGTCTATCATGATGTAAAAAGAACGTTAAATGTCATAAAAAAGGACATCCTGACGGATATCCTTCTTGAACACTATTCGATAGCTTCGTATCCCACACACAACGCTTTTTGATTCACGGGTAACATCGCTAATTTTTTGGCTCCTAAGAAATGCTTGAGCGAATCAAGGATGACATCTTCTTTGAAGATATCAACTTTCTTCAAATACGCACCTAGCATCACCATGTTGGCAACTTGTGGTTTATCTAATGCTTGAGCTAATTCTGTCATGGGAACTCCATAAACATGATTTTGAGGACATTGAACATCCTTTTTAATCAAGGATGCATTATAGAAGAGGTTACCACCATCTGAAACGCGATCCATAAACTTGGCGAGGGAAGGTTCATTAAATGCCATCAAATCATCCGACTTTTGAAAAACTGGAGAATGAATGGGTTTATCGCTGATCACAACCGAACAATTGGCTGTTCCCCCACGTGTTTCAGGACCATAGGTTGGTACCCACAAACTGTATAAACCTTGAAGGTTTGCTGCATAGGCTAAGAGTTGTCCGGTGAGCATGACACCTTGTCCACCGAAGCCTGCGATACGAATCCGTCTAATCATGAGCATCCACATCCTTATAAACACCAAGTGGATAGATGGGAATCATGTTGTCACGTGCCCAATCTAAAGCTTGTCGAGGTTTCATACCCCAGTTGACGGGACATGTCGAGATGACTTCAATCATGGTAAAGCCTTTCTTTTCAAGTTGATATGTAAATGCTTTTTTGATGGCTTTTTTGGCTTTGCGAATATTGGGGATATCATGAAGAGATACACGCTCAACATAGGCGGCACCTTCTATTTGACCAAATATCTCAGAAATATGAAGGGGTGAACCATGCATTTCACGGTTTCTACCTTGTTGCGAGGTGGTTGAAACTTGACCAATTAATGTGGTCGGTGCCATTTGACCACCGGTCATTCCGTAGGTTGCATTGTTAGCAACAATGGCTGTAATATGTTCACCACGATTGGCAGCATGAATGGCTTCAGCAATACCGATAGAACCAAAATCACCATCGCCTTGATAGGTAAAGACAACACGGTCTGGTAGTACACGTTTGATTCCGGTTGCTACTGCACATGCACGGCCGTGTGGTGTTTGTTGATAGTCCGTATTGATATAATCATAACTAAACACTGAACATCCCACCGATGCAATCCCGATCGTTTTTCCTAAAATACCGAGTTCATCTAAGACCTCTGCAACGAGTTTATGCAAAATCCCATGGGTACAACCTGGGCAATAATGGGTATGAACATCCGTTAATCCTTTCGAGCGTTCATAACGAATCATGATTCCACCACCTTACTGTCAAAGTTAAGAATTGCATCAACGATTTCTTCTGGATCAGGAACCATACCTCCGGCACGACCATGGAAAGCGACTCTAAAACGTCCTTTGTTTGCAATAAAAACATCTTCAATCATCTGTCCCATGCTCATTTCAGCAACCAAAATACCTTTGCAGGTTTTTGGAATAAGATCAAATGCTTTCTTTGGATATGGCCATAATGAAATGGGGCGAATAAGACCAATCTTTATGCCTTTTTCTTCGAGTGTTTCCATCGCTGAACGCACAATGCGTGCCACGGTGCCATAGGCAACGATCACATAATCGGCGTTTTCAATATTGGTTACTTCAACCTTAACTTCATGTTTAATGACTTCTTGATATTTTGCATGTAGCGCTTGATTATGTTTTTCGAGATACACAGGATCTAAGCCAAGGGAATTGATAATGTTTCGACCTTCGTGATAATCAGTACCGGTTGTTGCATACGTTTTTGGCTTAATCTCGCGTTTTTTAATCGGTTTATCCATATCGACTGTTTCCATCATTTGACCGATGAGACCATCGGCTAAAATCATGACAGGATTGCGATAAGTGTCCGCGACGTCAAACGCTTCTTTCATCAAATCAACGGTTTCTTGAATAGATTCTGGTGCAAATACAATGGTATGATAATCACCATTGCCACCACCACGTGTGGCTTGGAAGTAGTCTGCTTGTGAAGGTTGAATACCACCTAATCCGGGGCCAGCTCGCATCACCGAGACAATCACACATGGAAGTTCAGATCCAGCTAAATAGCTGATACCTTCTTGTTTCAAGGCAATACCTACTGAAGAAGAGGAGGTCATCACACGTGCACCTGCACCAGCAGCACCGTAAACCATATTGATTGCTGCGACTTCAGATTCAGCTTGAACAAAGACTCTACCTTTTTCAGTTAAATACTTGGAAAGATATTCCGGAATTTCATTTTGGGGGGTAATAGGATAACCGAAGAACGCATCACATCCTGCTGCAACAGCAGCAAGTGCAATCGCTTCATTTCCTTTCATCAGCACTTTGCTCATGATTCCAATACCTCCACTTTGATGACGGAGTCAGGACATACAATGGCACATTGTGCACATGCGATGCATTTATCCATGTCACTGACAGAAATCAAGTTATAACCACTTGAGTTGATCCGATCTTTATCTAAGGATAAGATATCGACAGGACAGAAGGTCACACAAAGTTCACAACCCTTGCATGATTCGTTGTCGAACGTCAATCTTCCTTTTTTCACATCTTCACTCCCTATCGTTTAATGTAATTATCTTGGACGTTATTGATGGTTTCAATACGCTTCTTCGCGAATACTTTCGCAGCTTGTTGTGTATGAATATTTTCGTTTTCAGCAATCTTAAAGATTTCAAGTAAACGGTCATAAATCTTTTCAATGTCACGTGTTGCACGTCCAACATTGTATTCCTTAAGTTCATGATAAACGTTGATCAAACCGCCAGCGTTAATGACAAAGTCAGGTGCATAAAGGATTCCCTTTTCTTTGATCATATTGCCATGGATATCTTCTTCAAGCAAGACGTTATTTGCCGTTCCTGCGATGACCTTCGCTTTAATTTGTGGAATCGTCTCATCATTTAATACACCACCAAGTGCACATGGGCTGATGACATCAACATCAAGACCAAAGAACTTCTTGGGTTCAACAAATTCAACATCGGGGTGTTCTTTCTTCATGCGTTCGATATGTTTTGGATTAATTTCGGAGAAATAAATCTTCTTTGCTTTTGCTTCGACCAAACGCTTGATTAAATAGTAACCTGTTTGTCCTGCACCTTGAACAGCAAATGAATATTTTGTGAAATCTTCATCACCAAATTTATACTGTAAAGCTGCACGTACGCCATGGAATGCACCAAGTGCTGTCATGGGGGATGGATTACCTGATTTACCTTCAAGACCTACCACATGATCGGTTTCCATGGCTACAAAGTCCATATCTTTGGTGCTTGTATTGACGTCTTCAGCAGTGATATAGCGTCCATTAAGGCTTTGTACGTAACGGCCTAATGCTCTAAAATATC
>DIKN01000118.1:0-1521 GCA_002424575.1 Acholeplasmataceae bacterium UBA5617
TGCTATAATAAACATATTGATTCAATCGTTTGGGGGAAAAATGAAAAAGCGCGTGTACCAATGGTTTTCATCACTCTTGACGTTTATTTATGTGCTAGGGGCTTTGCCCATCTTTTTATCGTATCGGTTGAACTTTCCCCATGCAACTTTCATCAGGTGGCTTGCTGTGATGGTAACACCTACGATCTTGGTCATCTTAAACGTGATGATGAATCTTTGGATGCTCCATAGAGGGACATTTAATCGAAAGTTACAAGCAGGATTATATGCGACAGTGATCTATAGCTACAATGTTGCCATCACCTATTCGTATATCGAAGGCAATGAAACGGCAGTCTCTATGGATATGATTAAAATCTTTCTCACCAGTTTTGCCTTGTTCATCACGCTATCATTAGTCTCCATCCTCATGGGAGTGATTGCGGATAAGACGTATAAAAGGGGTTGGTTTGTGATCGCAAGCACATCACTTGGATTAATCTCAATTCTTTCAGGTATTCTCTTTTACCACATGCTCATCAATCTCTAGCCGTGGACACGGCTTTTTTTTATGTGAAAAAATGGAAGAAATGCAAAAATGTTGATAAATCAACAAAAGAGGGTATGATGGTAAGTGACACATCTTTAGGAGGTTTTTATGTTTAAATTATTTAAATATTTTAAATGATATCACTGGCTCTTCATTTTACTCATCGCATTTTTAGTCTATGGTCAAGTCCAGATGGACTTACTATTGCCCGAATATATGGGTAAAATTATCCTTTTGATTAACCAGGCAACCGTCACAGGAATCTCACAGACATCAGCCATATTAAATGAAGGTGGGATGATGCTTTTAATTACGCTTGGATCCATCACATCAACCGTCATTGCAAGCTTAATTGCAGCACGCCTAGGGACCCGTTTAGCTGTCACGGTTCGTCATGCCCTTTTTGGGCATATTCAAACATTCTCAGCAGCTGAAATGAATAAGTTTTCAACACCATCGTTGATTACGAGAAGCACCAACGATATCCAGCAAGTTCAGATGGCCATTATCATGATGCTTCGCATGCTCATCACCGCCCCCATTATGGCTTTTTCTGGTATCCGTAAAATTACATCGATTAACCTGACAATGAGTTTGGTGGTTGTCGGTGGTGTGGTTGCCATCTTGGTTTTAATCACGACGATCTTCATTTTAGTTGGACCTAAGTTTGCTCGTATTCAGAAACAAACCGATGACGTCAATCAGGTTACCCGAGAAACGTTGACGGGTATTCGTGTTGTACGCGCACATCATGCTGAAAAGACACAAGAAACGAAGTTTGAGCACGTGAATAATGAATTGACGAAAACACAACTTTTTGTCAACAAGGCGTTTGCTGTGATGAACCCAGGGATGAACCTCATCATGAACGGCCTTAACCTTGCATTGATTACGGTTGGCGCAGTCCTCATTGGCAATAATCTTTTAGGTAGTAATCCCATCGAAGGGTTATCACTTCAAATCCAATTTACATCGTATGCGATGGTCATTCT
>DIKN01000118.1:1674-14672 GCA_002424575.1 Acholeplasmataceae bacterium UBA5617
CTGAAAAACGTCAGTTTTGAAGCTAAAAAAGGCGATATGCTCGCGTTTATTGGATCAACAGGATCGGGTAAGTCAACCATTATCTTGTTGTTGCTTCGTTTTTATGATGTCACCCAAGGTGAAATTTTGATCAACGGAATCAACATCAAAGAATACTCATTTGATGCTCTTTATCAGATGATGGGTTATGTGCCCCAAAAGGGAACGCTTTTCCGTGGTGATATTCAGACGAACTTATCATTAGGTCAAAAAGACGTGGATGAAGAACGTATGATTAAAGCATTATCGATTGCTCAAATTAAATCGTTGGTCGATGAAAGTGAAGCAGGTCTTCATCGGACGATCGATCAAGGGGGTGCCAACGTATCTGGTGGACAAAAACAACGCTTATCGATAGCGCGTGCTTTGGTGAAACGTCCACGTATCTTAATCTTTGATGATTCTTTTTCGGCACTCGACTATCGCACCGATCGTGAACTTCGCAAAGCGCTTAAGCCAACCATGAAAGAAGCTCTCACCGTCATTATCGGTCAACGCATCGGTACGATCATGGATGCGGATCACATCATTGTTTTAGATCAAGGTGAAGTCGTTGGGCAAGGAACCCATCATGAACTTGTTTTAGCATGCAAACCCTATCAAGACATTGCATTTGCACAACTCTCGAAGGAGGAACTCGGTTATGTCTAAACATGAACAACAGTCAGAACCCAACTTAAAACCTACAGTTCGTCCGATGCAAGGTCCCATGGGACGTATGGGCATTGGTGAAAAGCCAAAGTCGATGAAAAAAGCGTTAAAGCAACTTTTAAGTTACATCAAACCGTATCGCACGATGTTTTTCACCATGATTGGATTTGCGATGCTCTCCGCAGCACTTGCGATTGTTGGGCCGAAATTGCTCGGTAATATCACCACTGAAATTCAAAAAGGGATTGCTTATAATCCTTTAGCAGGAACATTTGAATTATCGATCAACTACACTGCTATTTTCCAAATTGTCTATCTTTTAATCGCATTATACAGTTTAAGTTTACTTTTTAACGTGACACAAGGTGTTTTAGTCAGCAACATGACACAAAAGATTTCCAAACAGCTCAGAACCGATTTATTTTCGAAAATGGAACGCCTTCCACTCAAATACTTTGATCAGCACCCACACGGCGATACGCTGTCACGCATGACCAATGATATTGACACCATCGGTCAAGCACTCAACTCTTCAGTATCGACCTTGTTTTCTTCCATCACTTTAGTGATTGGTGTTCTTATCATGATGTTCACTATCTCGGGATGGTTGACATTAGTCGCTTTAGTCACACTTCCTTTAACATCTTTAATCATGGGTATCATCATGAAAAAAGCGCGTGGTTTTTTCCGTAAACAGCAGCAAACCTTAGGTCAACTCAATGGGCATATCGAAGAAAATTACACCCATCAACAGGTCATTAAGACGTATCGTGCTGAACAAGAAATGATGGTTACCTTTGATAAGCACAATAAAGATTTATATCAAACCTCATGGAAGTCACAATTTATCTCGGGACTGATGATGCCACTTACGACGTTTGTTGGCAATCTATCCTATGTTGCGATATCGGTCGTCGGAGGAATTCTTGCTGCCGGAGGATCATTGATGCTTGGTGATATTCAATCGATGTTGATGTATGTTCGTACATTTTCGCAACCTTTAGGCAATATTGCTCAAAGTTTAACGATGACCCAAACCGCACTAGCTGCTTCAGAACGTGTCTTTGAATTTCTCAATGAAAAAGAAATGGAGATTGAAGAAGAGACCAAAAAGATTGATCAAATCAAAGGACACATTATCTTTGAGCACGTCCGCTTCGGTTATGATGAAAACAAAGAAATTATTCATGATTTTAATGCAAACATCAAAGCAGGTCAAAAAGTTGCCATCGTTGGACCCACGGGTGCTGGAAAGACAACACTGGTCAATCTCTTAATGCGCTTTTATGAACTCAACAGTGGCTCAATCAAAATTGATGGTATACCCACCACATCGCTAACGAGACATCAAGTTCATGAACTCTTTGGCATGGTTTTACAGGATACGTGGTTATTCCAAGGAACCATTCGTGAAAATCTAAAATATGGTAATCCAGATGCATCCGATGAAGCAATGATCGAAGCTGCAAAAGCGGCGAATATCCATCACTTTATTAAGAGTTTACCTTTCGGATATGACATGGTTTTAGATGAAAATGCGAGCCTTTCACAAGGTCAAAAACAACTTTTAACCATCGCACGTGCGATGGTTGCCAATGCACCGATGTTGATCTTAGATGAAGCAACCTCATCGGTTGATGTGCGGACCGAACTCTTAATTCAAGAAGCTATGGATAATCTGATGAAAGGTCGTACAACGTTTGTGATTGCCCATCGTTTATCGACGATCAAAAATGCGGATATCATCTTTGTCTTAAGGGATGGAAACATCGTTGAAACAGGAAATCATCAGGCATTGCTTGAACAAAAAGGATTTTATGCTGATCTATACTACAGCCAATTTGAAGAAAGGGAGGTGTCGTGATGAACCCCGATCTCAACAGCTTGCCGATGCTTTTCTCAGCACTTCATAAAAAAATGATGGAACAACATCAACAATTTTTACTGGAAGTTGGATTGTCCAAAATGCACGTCCCTTACTTAATGATCCTTGCTGAGCACCAAGAAGGTTTGACACAAAAAGAGATGATTGATCAGCTCTTCCTCGATAAAGCGCATGCATCACGTGCACTTCGTGATCTCATCATGAAAAAGATGATTCGAAAAGATGAAGAAACCATCTATAAAAACAAGTATTACCTTGAAGAAAAAGGACGAAACATTATCAAAAACATGCGTGAAACAACACAAGCTCTGCGAATGAAAATATTCAGTTCACTCGATGATGATGAAGTTGCGTTATTCAAACGTCTTTCTGAAAAACTGCTAAAATTATTAGAATAGCATAAAAGGGTGCTCAAGAGATCAATCTTGACACCTTTTTTTCGCAATCCTTTCAAAGAAAAAACGTTTTCAATCAAACCCTCACTTTTTGACGTATTATATTATGATATAATACACTCGGGAAAAGTCGGTATTCGTCTTTTCAAGGAGTTTATCCATGCGTAAAACAAAAATTGTGGGAACATGTGGACCTGCATCTGAAGATAAAGCAATCCTACGCCAATTGATTCTTTCAGGCGTTAATGTGGTTCGAAACAATTACTCTCATGGTGATCATGAGGAACATATTAAACGATTTCATCTCGTTCATGAACTCAACCGTGAACTGGGGACTTATGTTGGGACTTTAATGGACACCAAAGGTCCTGAAATCAGAACACATCATTTTAAAGATGGCAGAGCCTATTTTCAACAAGGACAAACCGTGACCATCCATATGACCGAAATCCTCGGTGATGACACCCAGTTTTCGGTGACCTATCATCGACTCTACGATGATGTATCTGTTGGCACAACCTTGCTCGTTGATGATGGTTATTTAGCCTTATTGGTGATTGAAAAAGATCCTGAAACACGAACACTTATCACGGTAGCAAAAAACAGTCACATGGTTAAAAATAGACGCGGTGTGAATGTCCCCAATACCATCTTGAACATGCCTTTTTTATCCAACCAAGATATCGATGACATCACATTTGCGTGTCGTCACGATTATGATTATATCGCCACATCCTTTACGCGCAGAAAAGAGGATGTCTTTGCCATCCGTGATTTACTCAAAAAAGAAGGTAAAGATTATATCCAAATCATTGCCAAAATTGAAAATCAAGAAGGCATCGATCACGTCGATGAAATCATTGATGCTGCAGACGGCATCATGGTGGCACGCGGTGATTTAGGGGTCGAAGTATTTGCAGAAGATCTCCCTCAAATGCAAAAAGCTATCGTTCACAAATGCCAGCAAAAAGGAAAATTAGTGATTGTTGCGACCCAAATGCTTGAGTCGATGCAAAACAATCCACGCCCGACACGCGCCGAGGTTTCTGATGTCGCCAATGCAGTTTATGATGGCACGGATGCGACCATGCTCTCCGGTGAAATGGCACAAGGCAAATATCCGATTGAATCGGTCGAATACATGGCTAAAATTGCTGAAAAAGCAGAAAAGCATGTTGATCACCGCAAGTTTACCGAACGCGCCCTCATTGAAGGCGACCATTTACTCGATGCGATTTCATTTTCAGCCGTTCAAGCAGCGATTCATTACAATGTTAAAGCCATCATCAGTTATGGCTATAAAGCAACTGACAACCTATCTAAATATCGTTCGATTGCACCGATTGTCGGTGTAGTGGATTCCTATCATAAAGCAACATCGTTGTCCCTCTATTACGGGGTCTTTCCTGTCATCGGACAGGAAGAACTTGAAAGACGGTTAAAGACATTGGGTGTTGTAAAAGGGGATACCATCCTCGTGGTTCGTAAATATCAGATTGAATTTATCAACTACTAACGAATGATACGACATGATCAAGCATCATTCGTGATGCTTTTTTCATGAATACATAGCAATACAGTTCATGATAAAGTAAAATAAAACTGAAGGTTTTAGGAGGATCACTATGACAATCGGACTTGCAGGAATCGCAAACAACATCATGTTCGTTTTTGGTGGGCTTGCATTGTTTCTCTTTGGTATCAATTTCATGAGTGACTCGCTCAAGCAAGCTGCGGGCAATAAACTGAAATCGATCATCGAAAAATCTACCAACACACCGTTGAAAGGCATCCTTGTTGGGATCGTACTCACCATCTTAATCCAATCTTCATCGGGAACAACCGCACTCATGATTGGATTGCTTCGAGCAGGTTTGATGACTTTACCTCAATCGGTAGGCATCATTATGGGGGCTAATATCGGTACTACGGTTACCGCGTTTATCATCGGGTTACCCATTGCGAAATTTGGATATGTCTTCTTAGGCTTTGGGGTCATCATGACCTTTATTGGCAAGAAGAAGATTCATCATTTCGGTGGAGTCTTGGCTGGCCTTGGTATGCTGTTTGTTGGACTGGATGTCATGGGCTCTGGACTTAAACCTTTAGCTGCGACACCTGAAGCAGAACAGATGTTTGCTGTGTTCTCACAGAACTGGTTTTTAGGGACCATCTTTGGTACCGTGTTCACCGCTGTTGTTCAATCCTCTTCAGCAGCGATTGGGGTTTTAGAAAAGCTTTATGCACTCAATGCTGAAGGCATTGATACCATAACATTATCTGGGGCTATTCCTATTCTTCTTGGTGCTAATATAGGAACAACCATCACGGCATTTCTTGCATCACTCGGGGGAAATACGGAATCCAAACGTGCGGCATTTATCCACGTTTTATTCAACGTGCTCATGACGGTTGTCTTCTTGATCATTCTGATTCCCTATCGTCATTTTATTATCTGGTTTGAGTTGACATTCCTTGAACGGTTCTCAATGCTTTCGATTGCTTTCGCTCATGCATTCCAAAACATCGTGATGACCATCATTTTATATTTCTTTATTAAACAAATGATACAAGCATCTAAAATTGTCGTAAAAGATAAAGAGAAGAAACATATCCCCGATGATATGTTCGACGATAAACTCATCGAAGAATCACCATCACTTGCCCTCGAAGTTGCTAAACGCGGTATTCTTGCTATGGGTGCTGTCATCAAAGAGTATTTTGACATTGTGAGAAGTTACAGTTTCAAAGAGGATGAAAAGTTGATCGAAGAAGGTTATATGCATGAAGCCATTACGGACACTTATGATATGAAACTTCATGACTATTTGATCAAAATATCGATGGCAGGGTTAGAAAAAGCAGATTCAGCTAAACTTTCAAGAGATTTGGATACGATTAAAGATTTTGAACGCATCGGTGATCATCTCACCAACGTCTTAGAATTTTTCAAGGAGCGCTATAGTGAAAATCAACTTTTATCCGATGAAGGCACGAAAGACTTGATTCAAATGTATGCTGTTCTCGGTGAAATGCTTTCGGATACATTGGAAAGCTTCAAAAATCAAGACGTTGAACTTGCAAAGAAAGTCGTTCAAACCGAAGACTTAATTGATGAAATGGAAGAAAGATTCCGTTATCGTTATATCGAACGGTTAAAGAATTTAGAAGTTGTTTTTGTTAGAGCAGCCAATTATCCCGACATTTTAGCAAACCTTGAACGCATTGGTGATCATTTGATGAACGTTGTCAGTTCAGTCATTGAACCGATGTATGTCCCACAGAGTGTAATCGTTCCAAAACCACACGAACTCGATAAAGACGTCTAACGAAAGAAGGGATGGCATGTTTGAACTTAAAGCACCCTATACACCTAAAGGTGACCAGATCAAAGCGATTGAAGAACTTAAAAATAACTTCACGCATGGCATCAAAGAACAGGTCCTCTTAGGTGCAACCGGTACAGGTAAAACATACACCATTGCGAATATCATCCAATCTTTACAAAAGAAAACGCTCATTCTCGCCCCAAACAAGACCTTAGCCGGTCAACTTTATGGCGAGTTAAAGGCGTTTTTCCCCCATAATCGTGTTGAATATTTTATCTCATACTATGACTATTATCAACCAGAGGCTTATGTGGTTTCAACCGATACCTACATCGAAAAAGATTCATCCATCAACGACGAAATTGATGAGATGCGCCATGCAGCAACCTCATCGCTTCTTGAACGTGATGATGTCATCGTGGTAGCATCCGTCTCATGTATCTATGGTATTGGTGATCCGGAAGACTATAAAAACTCGATGCTTGTTGTTCGTGTTGGCGATGATTATGGTAGAGATAAACTGATCAACAAGTTAGTTGAACTTACCTATCAAAGAAATGACATCGATTTTCATCGTGGAACCTTTCGGGTTCGTGGGGATTCTGTCGAAGTGATCCCCGCCTATGAGCGTGCACAAGGGATAAGGGTATCATTTTTTGGTGATGAGATCGAATCTATAAAGCAGTTTGATGTGTTAACAGGACAAGCGATTGAAGCATTAAGCTACATTGCGATATTTCCTGCAACCCACTTTATGACCAACAAAGATAAACTTCAAGAATCCATACGACGCATCAAAAATGAACTTCAAGAGCAGATTGCCTATTTTAAAGGTAACAATATGTTGCTCGAGGCACAACGCATCGAACAGCGGACACGATACGACATGGAAATGCTTGAAGAAATTGGAATTTGCAGCGGTATTGAAAACTATTCAAGACATTTATCACTTCGTGATGCCGGTGAGACACCTGCAACATTGATCGACTTTTTTGGCGATGATTTCTTGATGATTATCGATGAATCCCATGTGACGATACCCCAAGTAAGAGGGATGTATAACGGTGACCGTTCACGAAAAATGACGTTGGTGGACTACGGTTTTCGCTTACCCTCAGCACTCGATAATCGTCCCCTTCAGTTTGGTGAATTCGAACAAAAGATCGATAAGATCATCTATTTATCAGCGACTCCTGGAGCATACGAACTCGATAAGGGCATTCCTGTGGTGGAACAGATCATTCGTCCGACCTATCTTCTTGATCCTGAAATCGAAGTTCGTCCAAGCAAAGGACAGATGGATGACTTGTATTTTGAAATTAAAAAACGTGTTCAAGCGGGTGAGCGCGTGCTTGTGACGACACTCACCATACGGATGTCAGAAGATTTAACAGCCTATTTTAAGCAGCTCGGTGTAAAGGTTGCTTATCTTCACTCCGAAATAAAATCATTAGAGCGAATCACCATTCTTCGCGATTTAAGATTAGGTAAATACGATTGTTTGATTGGAATCAACTTATTAAGAGAAGGTCTCGATTTACCTGAAGTTTCATTGGTTGCGATCTTGGATGCGGATAAGCAAGGATTTTTGAGAAGTGAAAGAAGTTTGATTCAGACCATCGGTCGTGCTGCACGCAACATCCACGGTAAAGTCATCATGTATGCAGATCACATGTCAGATGCGATGGATTATGCGATTAAAGAAACCAACAGAAGAAGAGCCATGCAACTTTCCTTCAATCTGCAAAATCAAGTTACACCAGTCACTATACAAAAAGATATTCGTGAAAACATCAGCATTCGCGAAGAGTTGATCGATGAACCGAAAGATTACACAAAGATGACCAAGAAGGATCGCGAAAAGATGCTTAAGGACTTAGAATCTCAGATGAAACAAGCAGCCAAGAACTTAGACTTTGAAAAAGCGGCTGAACTCAGAGATCTCATTTTCGAACTGAAAGCAGAGGAATAATATGTCATCACGCTTGACCATCCAAGAACTCATACAAAAAGACTACGATCGGAAGGTGAAAACCTTCCTCTCTTTACCTCTTGAAGGTAAAGATATCATGGTAGGGGATTCCATGATTGCTTATTTAAACCTATCAAAATATCTCTTTCAAGATTGGATTAATCAAGGTATCGCAGGTGATACGACCAACGGTGTGTTAAACAGGTTAGATGCGGTCATGCGATTGAAACCTAAACGAATCGTTCTAAGCATTGGATCAAACGACCTCGTTTTGACAAACAACACCTATGAAATGACGATGAAGAACATGCAAACCATCATTCAAACACTTAAACATGATGCTCAGGTTTATGTATGTCTGATCACACCTGTGAATCCCATCATGAAGGAAGCAAACCAGGGGTATATTGCTGGTCGAACCAATGAAGCGATTCAAACTTTAAACGATGGAATCAAACACACTTTTCAAGAACGTGTCATTGATGTTTATACACCACTTGTCGATCACCATGGATTATTGGACGAAAAATATTCAAAAGATGGCATTCATCTCAACGATGAAGGGTATAAACAATTCGTCAAAAGTATCCGATATGCATTGAATATAACAACCTAACTATGGTATCATAGAGCCATCATCAATCGATGGAGGGAAAAAATGAAACTCGATATTATCGCACAACGTTTTAACATGCCTATGGAACAAGGTGTTCCCGTTTCTACGATCAATGGATACCGCGTTCAAGTGATCAATTTTTACGTGGATGCTTTTGTCAAAGTTCCGATGATGTGCATGATGTTCGAAAGAACGCTCACGAAAGAAGAGATCAAAACAATTCAAAAAGCAGTAGGTATGACAGCCATGCGCATGGAATCCATTGTTTTAAATAACAATGCGATCATCTTCCCATTTAGAAGGGGCACAAAGCCATCTGAAAAGCACGATGAATACATGCGTAAAATCACCGATGCATGTCACACATTAGGGCTTAAAGATTTGGCGCATTGCCCATTTTGTGGTAAGGAAGAAACGGATTCAACCCGCATCATCAAAGATGTCATCGTACCTGTACATGACGCATGTGCCAAGGAACTTTATCAACAGATTACAGCTCATGTTGAAGAACTAGAAAAGTCACATAAAGGTATGGGTAAGAGTATATTCTTTGCTATTGCTGGTGCATTGGTAGGAGCAATCCCAACCTTGATTTCGATTATCTTTTTCCAGTACATGCTCGCCATTTTGTATGCACTTATTCCTCTAGCATCCTTTTATGGGTATAAGTATGGTGGTGCACCGAAGAAATCATACATTCCTGTCGTGATCTCGGTGATCTCACTCGGTATCGTTATCGGTATGATGGTATGGTTATACGGTTCGATCGCAGCCGCAGAAGGATTCACTTTTAGTGAAGCGATGGGTGTTCAAGAGTTTAGTTCAAGTTTTTACTCGGATCTATTCACGAGCATTCTTTTCTTAGGTGTTGGGATTTTAATCTCGTGGCGTCAAATGTATAAACAGACAACAGCGGCCATCAAAAAGAATTATCAAGGTTTGAAATAGGTAGGATTGACCACGGTGTCGTGGTCTTTCTTTTTGCCTTTTTTCCCAACAAAAACATCCTTTATGGTATGATAATGATGGAGTTGATTCCTATGAATGCACAGACCCACTATCTCGCAGGTCTATCCAATTACATCCTACATACTAAACGTAAAAACATCATGGTTGCCATCGAACATTTCACGCAAGCCGTCGCTTTAGGTCACGCTGATGCCCATTATTTTTTAGGTCGCTTCTACGGATTAGGTGATGGCATTTCCATCGATTTTCATCAGGCAATGGATCATTATCACAGAGGTTTAGCTCTAGGCTCAGCCAAATGTGGTTATGCTCTCGGCTTGATGTATCATAGCGGTATGGGTGTTGATAAGGATGATGATGTTGCCAACGATTATTTTCAGACGCATTACCAGATGTTACTCGCCGAAGCTGAAAAACAAGACGTGGTTAGCATGCATATTTTGGGCACCTACTATTATTACGGTTTTCACGTTCAACGCTATATCTTTCAAGCGATGTCATGGTTTATCAAAGCTGCTGACTTAGGGTATAGTGATTCACAATACATGTTAGGTATGATCTATGAGACGATAGGACATGAAGAAAACGAACAGGAAAAATCAAATCATTATTATAAGCTTGCTGCTGAGCAAGATCATCCTTATGCACTCTATGCTTTAGGTATTAATGCACTCGAAGAAGAAAGATTTAGAGATGCTGTTTTTCATTTAGAAAAAGCAGCCAATCAACAATATGGATTAGCGGCTTATACGCTTGCCATGTATTATCACGAAAAAGAACCAAAATACCCCACCAAGGCATTTGAATGGTTTATGGTTGCTGCCAAGCAGCAGCATACAGAAGCCGAATATTATGTAGGACTCTATTATCAAAACGGTAAAGGTGTTCCACAAAATCTTGATCAAGCAGTCTATTGGTACGAGAAAGCTGCTATCAAAAACAATAAAAATGCACTTTATCATTTAGCGATGATCTTAATCAAGCAAGAACAAAAAGATTATGTGATGATTGCAAAACTGTTAGAACGCGCTGCAAAACTGGATCATCCCAACGCACAATATAATCTTGCTGTGATGCATCAAAAAGGTGATGGCGTTGAAAAAGATATGCAAAAAGCTCTATTCTGGTATGAGAAAGCAGCTGAGGCCAATCTTGCAATCGCTCAGTATAATTTAGGTATGCTCTATTATGAGGGAGCAGTTGTCCCCAAAGATGAGAAGAAAGCTAAAGAATTATGGCAGAAAGCAGCAAGTCAAGGATTAGAAGCTGCGATCAAGTTGATGTATTCGATCAACAATTATGAGAAATTACAAAAATCATCATGGCAATCATAAAATATATCTACCTCTTCAGCGGAATTGTGCTCTATATCGCGCTGAACATATTAAGCTATACGCATCCCAGTTTTATCGGTGCGATCCATCTTAAAGTCATCTATTCGCTTGTTTCATTAATTCTATTGGCCCTCGATTATATCACCATTTTAAAAACAGAATGGATCATGAAAAAACCCTTCAAGAGCTTCTCAACTTATACCAAAATCATGCTTTATCTTGGCGTTATTGTTATTCCATTGATCAGCTTATATTATGAGTCTTAATGAAAAGGCGATTCCTCAAGGGATTCGCCTTTGTTTTCTACTTCTCAGCAGCAAGTTTTATGATTTCAATGAATATCTTGACCGCTTTTTCCATTTGATTGATCGATGCAAATTCCATACGACCATGGAACTGGTAGCCACCGGTTCCAATGTTTGGACAAAGCAGCCCTTCATAGGTTAATCTTGCACCATCCGTACCACCACGAATAGCCTTATAGAATGGAACGACACCCGCTTTTTCGGTTGCTTTTTTGGCAAGTTCAATGATGTGCATATGGTTTTTAATCACTTCATACATGTTGAAGTAAGAATCCTTGATCACCAGTTTGAAGGCTTCATAACCATATTTATGATTTAAATAAGCCGCAATCGTCTCAAATTCCTTTTTTTGTTCGGTAAACTTTGCCATATCATGATTGCGTATGATGTAATGCGCATGCGCGTGTTCTACTTCACCTTTCAAACCCGTTAAATGGTTAAATCCTTCATAACCTTCAGTATAAGCTGGATTTTTAAAGGTGGGAAGCATCTGATGAAATTCCATAGCGAGATGAAGCGCATTGATCATTTTATTTTTCGCAGATCCTGGATGAATTGATTTTCCAACGACATCGAGGTCAGCAGAAGCCGCATTAAAGTTTTCAAATTCAATGCCACCCACTTCGTCACCATCTGCCGTATAGGCAAAATCAGCCTTGAACCATTCGTAATTGAAATGATCAGCACCTTCACCGATTTCTTCATCCGGTGTAAAACAAACATAGATATCACCGTGTAGAACTTTGGGGTTTGCAACAAAATACGCGCATACTTCCATGATTTCCGCAACGCCACACTTATCATCAGCACCAAGCAAGGTGTGTCCATCCGTCACAATGATGTCATCACCAATGACGCGGGCTAAACTGGGGTATTTATCAGGAGCCATGCTCAATGTTTCATTCAGTTGAATGGTACCACCGTCATAGTTCTTGATGATGCGTGGCTTGACGTTTTCACCTGGTGCATCAGGAGATGTATCAACGTGGGCGACTAAGCCGATGGCTGGAGCACCTTCCATGTTTTTATTGATCTTGGCATAGGTGTAACCAAAATCATCCATGAAGGCTTCAATGCCCAAATCTTTTAATTCTTGTAATAAAATACGCGAAAGATTCTTTTGTTTTTCTGTGGATGGGTGCGTATGGGTCTCATGGGAAGACTGAGTATCCACCTTCACATAACGTAAAAAACGATCAATAAGTCGATTCATAGGATTACCTTCTTTCTTATACTAGACTCATTATAACGCAAATAATCAAAAAAATGAAGTCAAATATTAATAAAATGAAACATGAAATTGATTTTTTTAATAAAATGTTGATTTTTGCTTGACATTTCGAGAAAACGCAATATAATTAAGGTATCAATTAAAAAAATAAATGAAGGTGAGTGAAAAATGACAAAAGATGAAGTCCTAACTCAACTGAATCGAAAAGAGATCTCCTCAAAACAAGCTTATCGGATGCTCTACAAACCGGTTAAAGAGCGTAAACCGAGACG
>DIKN01000118.1:14724-36939 GCA_002424575.1 Acholeplasmataceae bacterium UBA5617
TTGCTATTCATCTTACCGATCCCACTTTTCTTGATCAAGTGGATCATTCGTAAGCGCACCGATCAAGTGATAAGTGATCAATTTCAACTGACAACAGGTGAATTGATTGATCTGATATCGATCAAAGGCGTCTTGGTCAATGTCATCACAAAGACCAATGAACGCATTAAAATTAAAACGATTTAAAGGAGAACAGTTATGGATAAATCCCCCAAAGTCAATCCAGTATTGACAACATGCCCCGTCTGCAAACACGAATTACGCGTTGAACGTTTACACTGTGACCACTGTCACACCAAAATTGAAGGTTCGTTTACACTTTCAAAGTTCAATTACTTAGAAACTGAAAAATTGTACTTCATCGAAATTTTCATTAAGAATCGCGGAAACATTAAAGCGATTGAAAAAGAAATGAACATCAGTTATCCTACCGTGAAAAAGATGCTTGATGAAGTGATTGTGGGTTTAGGATACTCGATCACAGAAGAAGATGATGTATTCCAAAAAACATCTGAAAAAGAAGAACCAACCCCAAACAAGCAATTTAAAACTTCTATATTAGAAAAGATTGAAAAAGGAGAGTTAAGCGTCACTGAAGCGCTTGAACTCTTGAAGAAGAAATAACCAAGAAGAGGTGAAAACTATGTCAAAAGATCAATTAAAAGAAGAAAGAATGAAAATATTAGATTTATTAGCGAAAGGTATCATCAAAGCTGATGAAGCTGAAAAATTACTCGCAGCTTTAGAGGGTGGCGAAAGAATTCCTGAAGCACCCGCACTTCCCATCTTTGGTGAAAAGAAGGCTCCCTTCAGAATGCTTAAGATTTTTGTTGATTCGAATGATGGCGATGTCGTCAAAATTCAAATCCCTGTTGAATTTGCCAAGCTTCTCAAAACAGGCAAACTTAACATGAATCTGCACGATGCAGATATCGATATCGACGCTTTACTTCAAATGATTAATTCTGGCGTGATGGGTGAAATCGTCAACGTCGAATCTGCAGATGGAGATGTCGTACGTATCGTCGTCGAATAGGAATGTGACCATTCAGATCGTTCCTTAGGACGCCATCGGCGTCCTTTGGTCATGTATGGGGTGTCGATCACCCGCGGAGAATAAGCATATGCTACTTAGTAAAAACTTTAGGAAGTATTACATCACGTATGGTCTATATTTCATTGTAGGTATTGCCGTACTGATTGCTGTTGACTGGTTCCAATTGGATGTTCCCAAACTCGTTGGTGGCATCATCGATAACTTGAAATCTGTTTCACCCAATGCGCAACAAATTGAGCAAGACATCCTCCATATCGCTATTTTAGCCCTATCCATTACGCTAGGGCGTTTCTTATGGCGCTATACCATTTTTGGAGCATCAAGACGGATTGAATTTGAGCTTCGAAATGTGATGTTTGGTCATGCGACCAAACTTTCACAAAGCTTCTATAGTCAAGAAAAAGTCGGTGGATTGATGACGTATTTCATCAATGACTTAGAAGCGGTTCGTATGTCATTTGGTCCTGGTATTTTGATGCTGATTGATGGTTTGATGTTGGGTGGATTTGCCCTCTACCGTATGGCAGCACTCAACCTCAAATTGACGATCTATGCAGCTATACCGATGACATTTTTGACGGTTGCTTTAGTGTTCATACGAAAGACGATTTCAAAGCATTTTAAATCCCGTCAAGAATCGGTTGAAAAATTATCGGATTTCACCCAAGAAAATTTCTCGGGAATTACGGTGATCAAAGCATTTGTGCGTGAGATGAAAGAAGCGATGCTCTTTAGAACGAGAAACCTTGATTTATACGATAAAAACATCAAGTTCATGAAGTACATCATCATCATCAATATTGCGATAGGTATCGCATTAAACCTTGTCATATTGGTCATTATTATCTTAGGGTCTTTGCTTGTGATCAACCATCAAGAAGTAGGACTCACATCAGGACAACTCACCGAATACTTAGGTTATTTCTTTACGCTCATTTGGCCAACGATGGCACTTGCACAGTTTATTAACATTCAAAGCCAAGCCAAAGCATCTGCTGAACGTATCGAAAAATTCTTAAATCAAACCATCGACATCAAGGATGATTCAGATGCACTTGAAATCCTCGATTTAAAGGGTTCTTTGAAAGTCGAACATTTAACATTCAAATATCCCGATGGAGACTCACCTGTATTAAAGGATGTATCATTTGACATTAAAGCTGGTGAGATGGTGGGTATTTTGGGTCGCACCGGTAGTGGAAAATCAAGTCTTGTCGATCTTTTCTTAAGAACGTATAATTTAGAACCCGGCATGATCTATTTGGATGGATACGACATCATGAAACTCTCGATCCGATCGGTGAGACATGCGATGGGTTATGTTCCTCAAGATAATTTCCTGTTTTCAGATACAATCATCAATAATATCGGTTTTGCTCTCGACCAACCAAAGGAAGAAGATGTCGTTGAATCTGCAAAACTTGCGGATGTCTACGACAACATCGTTGAATTTAAAGATGGATTTATGACGATGCTGGGTGAACGGGGTGTCACCGTCTCAGGTGGTCAAAAACAACGCATTTCAATCGCTCGTGCCCTTACAAAAAACCCCGAAATACTAATCCTTGATGATTCGGTTTCAGCGGTCGATACAAAGACTGAAGAAGCGATTATTAAAAACTTGCATCGCATTAGAAAAGGTCGAACAACCATCTTTATTGCACACCGCATTTCAACGGTCAAACGAATGGATAAGATTATACTTCTCGACCACGGTCAAGTGGTTGCCATCGGCAATCATAAGGAACTGATGAAGACATCACCCCTCTATCAGGATATGGTGAAGCGTCAAACACTTGAAAATCTTGTGCAAGGAGGTGCCATCCATGAAGGACTTTAAGGATAACACCCGGGAGCGCAGTGATAAAGAGGTTATCAGACGCTTACTGTCATATGCAAAACCGTATAAAAAAGAATTTGTATGGATCATCATCATGATGATCATCTCGCTCGGTATTCAACTCTTACCACCACTTTTGATCGGTTTAACGGTTGATACGGTGGCTGATCAAACACTGAGCAGTGCCGAAAAAATTCAATTTATTGTTTATCTTTCGATCTTCTTTGTTGTCATTTTAGCCATCGCTAATTTCGTCAGCTATCTGCAAGGTATCATGCTTCAAAAAGTCGGACAAAAGACGGTTGTTTCACTGCGCGATGAAGTGTTTAACCATATTGAGCATTTATCGATTGGTCAGATCAACCAAGTGCCTGTCGGTAAATTGGTCACCCGTGTTGTAAATGATACGAATACCATCAGTGAAATGTACACCAACGTCCTTGTCAACCTGGTTCGTAATGTGATCTATCTTTTCGCTATCGTCATTGTGATATTCATCATCAACTGGAAGATTTCAATCTTTGTCATGTTGACAGTACCCCTTGTATTTTTAGCGACATACGTGTTTAGAAAATTCTCACGCGCATCCTACCGTCGCGTTCGTCAAGGTGTTTCTGAAGTCAACGCCTTTCTATCTGAAAACTTATCGGGGATGAAGGTGACTCAAATCTTTAACCAAGAAGATAAGAAACGCAATGAGTTTAAAGGATATAGTTTAAAACTTAGAAACAGCTATCTCCAAGAAATTTTGGTCTTTGGTATTTACCGCCCCATCGTTTACTTAATCTCAATGGCTGGTGCACTCCTTGTGCTTTATGTAGGTTATCAAGAAGTTTTAGCAGGTATCATCACCGCAGGTATTCTATATTCATACTACGCATATGTTGGTGATTTCTTCGAACCCATTCAACAGCTCGCTGAACAGTTTAATACCCTTCAAAATGCCTTCGCATCGGCTGAAAAAGTCTTTGACGTCTTGGACACAAAACCAGATATTAAAGACGAAGAAGATGCGATTGAACTTCCAACATTTTCGGGTCAAATCGAGTTTAAAGATGTGTGGTTTTCCTATATTCAGGATGAATGGGTGTTAAAAGGCATATCCTTCAAAGTTGAACCAGGCGACACCGTCGCTTTCGTGGGTGCAACCGGTTCAGGTAAAACGACCATTCTCAGTTTAATTGTTCGAAATTACGAGATTCAAAAAGGACAAATCTTGATTGATGGCATTGATATTAAAAAGATTAAGCGCTCATCCTTAAGACGTCATATCGGACAAATGCTTCAAGATGTCTTCTTGTTTTCGGGAACCATCTTAGAAAATATTACACTGCGCGATGATGTCATCAAAGAAGAGGATGTCATTCATGCTTCAGAATATGTCGGTGCAAATACGTTTATTGACCAATTGCCGGATCGTTATAACCATGTTGTCTTAGAAAGAGGAAATAACTTTTCAGCAGGTCAACGTCAATTAATCAGTTTTGCTCGAGCACTCGTCTATAAACCATCACTGATGATCTTAGATGAAGCAACTGCAAATATCGACAGTGAAACCGAAGCTTTGATCCAAGAATCCCTTGAAAAAATGATGAATATCTCCACGATGCTCATCGTCGCTCACCGTCTATCAACCATACAACATGCTGATAAGATCATCGTGATGCAAAAGGGTGAAATCAAAGAGGAAGGGAACCATCAAGCGTTGCTAAAACTGGGTGGACTCTATTACAATTTATATCAACTACAATACGAAGAAAAGGAAACAAGTCCTGCATAAGGGCTTGTTTTTCTTCGTGACATATCTGCGCATTTACGATACAATAGGAATAGAGAAGGAGTGGAAATATGTTTATTGCAGATCCAAAACGGTACGAAAAAATGATTTATCGTCGTGCGGGTAAAACAGGATTAAAATTACCCGTGTTATCCTTTGGTTTATGGCAAAACTTTGGTGCTGATAATGACTATGAAACCTGCAAAGCGATGATTTATACAGCATTTAACAACGGCATTATCCATTTTGATTTAGCCAATAATTATGGACCTCCCCCGGGGTATGCTGAAGAGATGTTTGGGAAAATCCTCAAGGATGGGTTGATCGCTTATCGTGATGAACTGATCATCTCAACAAAAGCTGGTTACTATATGTGGCCAGGACCCTATGGTGATTTCGGTTCACGCAAATATTTAATGGCTTCCCTCGATCAATCTTTAAAGCGGATGGGTCTTGATTATGTCGATATTTTCTATCATCATCGTTTTGATTATGAGACATCGCTGGAAGAAACGATGCTTGCACTCCGTGACATCGTATTACAAGGCAAAGCTGTATATGTTGGACTATCCAATTATAACAGCGATCAGCTCAGAAGAGCCCATCGGATTTTAGACGATCTCCACGTGCCCTACGTGATCACTCAACCATCTTATAGCATGTTGAATCGTTGGTTGGAAAAAGATGGTTTACTTGAGACACAGGATGAACTCGGTGTGGGAACGATATGCTTTTCTGCACTTGCTCAAGGGAAATTATCCAATAAATACATCGCCGGTATTCCCGATGACTCGCGCGCAAAAAAGGCTCACTCCATGTGGCTCAAAGAAAAAGACATTACACCTGCACTTCAAGATATGCTTAAAAAACTCGATGTTGTTGCAAACAAACGAGGTCAAACGATTGCACAAATGGCACTCGCTTGGGTACTGCGTAACCCCAAGATGACATCGACTTTAATTTCAACATCAAAGATGGTTCAACTTGAAGAGAATTTAAAGACACTCGAGCATCTTTCATTTACGGATGAAGAACTGAAGACGATTGATCAGATTTTAGCAACACTTTAACTCCAGTCACTGACTGGATTTAATTTTTTTAAGTGTTGACATCTCGGTAGCATAGTGTTATACTGAAAACGGATTTAAGGTTAGCCTTAAAAAAAGGAGTATACGTCTATGCTGATATGGTTTATGGGTCAAGAAGTTTGGGTACAAGCATTGATTGGCACAATCTTTACATGGGGGATGACCGCACTCGGTGCTGCACTCGTCTTCTTTTTCAAAAATATTGATCGCGATATTTTCAACCTGATGTTAGGTTTCGCATCCGGTGTGATGATTGCTGCTTCGTTTTGGAGCCTCTTAGCTCCAGCGATTGAGATGGCGATTGAACAGGGTGCCATCGCGTGGATTGTGGTTGCGATTGGTTTTGGATTAGGTGGGGTTTTCTTATATCTTGCCGATAAAATTGTTCCTCACGTTCACTTTGGGTTCAACCACACCAAAGAAGGTTTACCAACCAAATTAAAGAGAAATATATTGCTTGTTTTTTCGATTACACTGCATAACATCCCTGAAGGTTTAGCGGTTGGTGTCGCATTTGGTGCGATTCAGTATCTCACCGGAGATCTCACTGCAGCAACACTTTCTGCGATAGGTCTTGCCATCGGGATTGGGATTCAAAACTTCCCTGAAGGTGCAGCTGTTTCGATTCCGCTTCGCTCTGAAGGTGTTAGTCGTCGAAAAGCCTTTTTTATGGGCCAAGCATCAGGTTTAGTTGAACCGGTTGCTGCAATACTCGGTGCAATTTTAGTGACACAAGTTTCACAAATTCTACCCTATGCACTCGCTTTCGCTGCAGGCGCAATGATCTATGTCGTTGTTGAAGAGCTTATACCCGAAGCCCAACAGAAGCAAACGCCTAAAGGTGCACACTACGCAACATTCGGTGTCATGGTTGGCTTTATTATCATGATGATCCTAGACGTCGCTTTAGGATAATAAAGGAGATGGTCGCATGAATCGCGCAGAAGAGGATTATATAAAAACGATTTATGAATTGACGGTTGAAAAAAAACAACCGATGATCAAGTCCAATGAGATCGCTGATCGCTTCGGTTTTACCGATCAAAGCGTCAATGAAATGATCAAAAAGCTTGAGACAAAACATCTCGTATCCTTTATTCCATACAAAGGAATCTCACTGACCAAAAAAGGAAAAGATGTTGCGATCCGTATGATTCGTTCACACCGAATTTGGGAAGTTTTTTTAACAGAAAAGCTTGGATTTTCATGGGAAAATGTTCATGAAGATGCTGAAATGTTGGAACATGCTACAAGTCCAACAGTGTTAGAAAAACTTTATCATTACTTAGGGGAACCCGCTTACTGCCAACACGGTAATCCAATTCCTCCATTGAACGGTCATATGGAAGATGCTATTGCACTCTCACTTGCTGAAGTTTCATCTGGCGATCAATTTGAGCTTTACCGTGTCCTTGATCATCGCGAACTGCTCACGTATTTAAATACGCAAGATATCAAACTCCACGATCGCTTTTTTGTGGTTGAAAGAGATATCTTTAATGGTTTGATCAAACTTAAAAAGAATGATCAAAACATAACGCTTACCTTAAAAACTGCAGCCATGTTGTTTGGGAAAATCATCAATTCATAAACACCATTGAGGTGTTTTTTGATGGATAGATAGAACAACATGAAAAGGAGATGACATCATGCTGAAACAATTGATTGAACAAAACGATATCACGGTATTAAAAGCATTTCTCGAAGATATTCATGCGCATGATTTAGCTGAATTATTTACCGATCTTACGCAAGAGGAAAAAGATCAAGTCTATGCGCATTTATCCAGTGAAAAACTGGCAGAACTTGTTTCATATTTGGAAACCGAAGAAGCGGCTGATGTTTTAGCAGATTTCGATTTAGAGAAACAAGTTGAACTTGTCGAAATGATGGAACCTGATGATGCTGCAGATATCATCTTGGAACTCGAAAAAGATGAACAAGAAGAACTGCTCGAAAAACTGGGCGAAGATAGCGAAGTAAAAGAACTCATACACTACGATGAAGATGAAACAGGGTCAGCAATGACCAATCTTTTTATCGTTGTTGATCCACATATGGATGTCAAACAAGCGACAAAAAAGGTGATGAAAGAAGCTGAAGATGTCGAATCCATCAATACCATCTTTGTTGCTGATGAGAACCATCATTATATCGGAGCTATCCCCTTAAAATCGCTTCTTAAAGCGAAGACTCCGCTTGAAGTTCAAGAGATTATTGATGATTATCCGGTTGCTCATGACCAAGATCCCATCAGTAAAACCATTCAAGCGATTCGTAATTATGGGATCTATGAAATGCCTGTTGTGAATGATGAAAATGAACTTTTAGGGATGATCACCTTAGATGATGCTTTAGATATTTATCAAGAAGAGGCACAAGAAGATTTCGAAAAACTTGCCGCTCTTCCTGAAACCGAAGAAGACATGAGTCCACTAAAGACAGCGCTTCATCGTTTACCATGGTTACTCATTTTGTTGGCTATATCGTTACCCATTGCTTTAGTCACACGCCAGTTTGAACATGTGCTTGCCGCTGTTGCGATTTTAGTGGTGTTTCAACCTTTAATTTTAGACTCCGCGGGTAATGTTGCAACACAGACACTCGCCGTCACCTTGCAGATGCTCGCATCACATGAAAAAGGTGTTTGGAAAAATGCGTTTAAAGAGATTTCAACCGGGGTGATCAATGGATTGGCCATCGGTCTTGTTGCCTTTATCATGACCAATGTATTTGCTTACTTGAATACATCTTTAACCACAGAACCGCTCTTAATCAGTTTTGTTGTGGGATTTTCATTATGGCTTACTGTTGCACTTGCTCCGCTTGTGGCATTCATCATTCCAGTCACTTTGCATGCCATGAAGTTAGACCCTGCTGCAGCATCTGGTCCTTTCATTACGACAGTGATTGACGTTGCGGCACTATTCATCTATTTTGGATTAGCAACATTCATGTTAGGAGGGATCTGATGAAAAGAAGAATCAATTTCAAGCACAATGATGAACAGCTTAAAAAGATTTTCAAACCGATCTTAGCCTATGACTTAGCGATGCTCTACCCCAAATTGGATGACGATGAAAGAAGACGCATGTTATCGTTAATCGGATTAGATAAGATGACGGATATGTTTGTCGAACTAGACAGTGATGATCAACTTGATGTGCTCACACATCTCGAAGATCAAAAGAAGAAATCATTGTTTCGAAACATGCAATCAGACGATTTAAAGGAGTTCATTGAAGATATTGATGAATCTCATCGTCCTGAGATTTACACGTTTTTATCCAAAGTCAAAGCCAAAACCATGGATTTATTGCTCGCTTATGAAGAAGACACAGCTGCATCCATCATGTCAACCGACTATATCACTGTTCATCTCGATGATACGATCAAACAAGCAACAGATAAAGTGATTAAAGAATCAAAAGAACAAGATTACATCGATACGGTATTTGTCCTTAACGATGAAGATCACATCGTAGGCATGGTTGATATAAAAGACTTGATCATCGCGAGAAGTAACACCCACTTATCCAAAATCATGTTCGATGATTTTCAGTTTGTTTATGCCGATGAATCCATTGAAAAAGCCATCCAAACGGTGGTTGATTATGACAGAAATGCGATTCCTGTTTTGGATGCTGATGATCACTTGGTGGGCATCGTTACCGCAGATGACGTCTTTGATGAAATTATCGAAGCCACCGAAAGTGATTACCAGAAGATGGCGCTTATTTCGGACCACGAACCTTCATCGACAGCGTGGGAACGTTCCAAGAAACGCTTACCATGGCTCATGGTTTCTGTCGTATTAAATCTTTTAATTGCGAGTTTCTTATCGATTTTTGAAGCAACCTTAGCTGAAGTTACAGCACTTGTTCTCTTTCAACCCTTGATTTTAGGGATGGCAGGTAACATTGGTACTCAATCACTCGCTGTCACCATATTAGGCATCCACAAGAACGAACTCGATAGCCAAAATATCCCTAAAGATCATGTGATTAAAGAACTGTTCGTTGGTCTATTAAACAGTGTTTTACTGGGCTTAGCCGCATTCGTTTTTGTCACGACATTTCTTTCGCTATTTCCAACACAAGGAGGTCAACTCCCCTATCAAGTTGGGCTGGTCGTTTTATTAGCTATTTCCTCATCCATGTTCATATCAGCATTGATGGGTGTCTATGTTCCGATTCTCTTTCATCGTTTTAAACAAGACCCTGCGGCCGCCTCAGGTCCCATCATGACGACGATCAATGACGTGGTTGCACTTGTGATTTACTTTGGTATTGCAACGCTTGCCTTTTTGTGAGATATTGTGGGATTTCACGCCGTGAAATCCCCTTTATGTTATAATTGAAGAAAAGAAGAAATGAGGAGATTCCTATGGAAAAATTCATTCAGACGTATCAAGATTATCGAAAAAAGATTAAAGCTTATCACTATTTTGGTTGGTTGATGAGTTGGGACCAAGAGACGGAAGCACCTGATCAATCGATTGAATATCGTACCAAGCAATTCCAAGTGATGGCAGAAGAAATGTATAAGATTGAATCCGCACCTGAATACATCGATGCGATCGATCATCTCTATGCAAATCTTGATCACATTCAAGACCAAGACTTCAAGACAGAGATTAAGCGGGCATATAAGCAGTTGCGTGTGATTAAGCTTGTACCCAAAGATGAACTCATCGCCCATCAAGTCCTTGTTTCACAAGCATCACATACATGGGCTAAAGCAAAAAATGAGAACAATTTTGAAATGTTTCGACCCATCCTCGAAAAAATCGTTGAATTTAACCGAAAACTCGTCAAATATTTAGAAACACCAGAACTCAAAGGTTATGATATTTTACTCGATGAATACGAAGAAGGTTTTACCCAAAAGGAATATGATCTCTTCTTTAATACGTTAAAAACTGAACTGGTTCCTTTCGTTAAAGAAGTCACCGCGAAGAAACAAAAATTCTCGCGTAAATTGACGCATAGTGTTTTCCCAAGAGAACAACAGATCAAATTTTCACAATACCTCATCGATGTTTTCCATTATGATCGCAGTCGCGGTTTACTCAAAGAAAGTGCACACCCTTTCACATCGGGTGTCAGTTCAACCGATACGCGCATTACCACTCACTATTATGAAAATAATCTTGTATCGTCCATCTTCTCAACCATACACGAAATGGGTCATGCGATTTATGAATTACAAAATGATCCCAAATATGATGATACCTACTTACACGGTGGAACGAGTTTGGGTATTCATGAATCACAATCCCGCATGTATGAAAACATGTTGGGTCGTTCCAAAGCGTTTTGGACAGTTCATTATCCTAAACTTGTTGAATTATTCCCCAAGCAATTAAAGCATGTTACACTTGAAGAATTTCATCGCTATATCAATCGCGCTGAGCGTTCACTCATTCGTACCGAAGCGGATGAATTGACGTATGCACTGCATGTGATGGTGCGCTATGAACTCGAAAAAGGGATGATCTCTGGCAAGATCAAAGTGAAAGATCTTCCCAAGAAGTGGAATAAACTCATGGGTGAATTTGTCGGTATCAAGCCTAAGACTGACAAGGAAGGCGTTTTACAGGATGTCCATTGGTCAGGTGGTATGCTCGGGTATTTCCCAACCTACGCCTTGGGTTCAGCCTATGCAGCTCAAATGTATCAAGCGATGAATCAAGAATTAAATATTGAAGAAGCACTCTCTTCAAACAATATTCTTGCCATCAATGCGTGGTTAAAAGAACATGTTCATCAGTTTGCATCCAGCAAATCACCCAAAGAAATTTTGCTGATTGCAACAAAAGAAGCGTTCAACCCGATGTATTATGTCAACTACTTAAAGAATAAGTTTCAACGCTAAAGGAATGTGATCAACACCATGCTTTCCATCAAATACCTCTACCAGGTTGGACACGGTCCATCAAGTTCGCATACGATGGGACCCGCGAAAGCTGTTAAAATCGTTAAAGAGGCTAACCCAACGTGCGACCATTATGAGATTATGCTCTATAATTCACTCGCACTCACAGGAAAAGGCCATTTAACAGAAGAAGCCATCAAGGAGTCATTGGGAGATTCTCCTGTGGCTTTTTTGACGTCTATCGATTTATCGAAGCATCCCAATACCCTTCGCATTCAAGGGTTTGAAGGTGATCTCTTAAAAGTTGATAAAGAAGTCAATAGCACCGGTGGAGGACGTATTGTTTTCGTAGGCGATGTTTCTGAAGAAGTACATATTTATCCCCATCAAACATTTAAAGAGATTAAAAAATATTGCAAGAGTAAACATATGGGGCTTCATGATTATGTCTATGAGGTGGAAGGTGAAGAGATCAAGGTTTTTCTTGAAGAAATTTGGGAAGCCATGAAAAGTTCAATCATTTCTGGTATTGCGACACACGGTATCCTTCCCGGACCTTTAAAAATGAAGCGAAAAGCTCCTGAACTCTATGGGAAATTGAAAACCAATGATAAACCGGAACTCGTTGAAAATCGTTTGGTCGCAAGTTATGCATTTGCTGTCTCAGAAGAAAATGCGAGCGGGGGAATCATTGTCACCGCACCAACCTGTGGTGCGTGTGGTGTTTTACCTGCTGTTCTTTATTACATGCATGAAAAACATCACTTTATCACCAAAGAACGCATCATCAATGGATTAGCTGTTGCAGGACTTATCGGAAATTTGATCAAACATAATGCATCCATCTCTGGCGCTGTTGCTGGTTGTCAAGCAGAAATTGGAAGTGCCTGTTCGATGGCAGCTGCAGCTCATGCAACACTTTTCAATTTATCCATGGATCAAATTGAGTATGCTGCAGAGATTGCCATGGAACATCATTTAGGTTTGACATGTGATCCTGTCAATGGATATGTTCAAATACCATGTATCGAACGAAACGCTGTCGCTGCACTTCGTGCCATCGATGCGTGTGGTTTAGCTTATTTTTTGACCGATTCAAGAAAAATATCACTCGATATGGTTATCCAAACGATGTATCAAACAGGACTCGACATGCATCAGTCGTATAAGGAAACCTCTCAAGGTGGTTTAGCATTCTACTTCAAGGAGGAAGACGATGTTAACTGTTGGTAGTATCATTACGGGAACGTCTGTCGATGTCGATTACATCGGACAGGGCATTATCAAGCATGAAGGTATCGTGATTTTTGTGAAGCGATTGCTTCAAGATGAAGTTGCTGAAGTTGAAATTACATCCATGAAAAATCGCTTTGCTGAAGGAAAAATAATCAAATTGATCACACCGAGTCCACATCGAAGAAGTCATCCTGATCTTCACTTGGGTAGTCTTGATTTGCTTCATATGGATGATGAAGAACAATTGAGATGGCAACATCAACTCACGAAGCAAACATTTGAGAAAATAGCGGGCATTATCGTCGAACCCGAACAAACATTAACCGATCGATGCTTTTTCCATTACCGAAACAAATCGGTCTTTCATGTCATGGAACGTCCGGTATTGACATTAGGTCTATATAAAGAAGATGGTTCTGGACTTCAGATGATTGAGCAGTTCGCCATCGCCGATCAAACGACAAATCGAATTTTAAAAGTCATCAAAGAAAAAAAGATTCGTGTCGATTGGAAAATATTCAAACATATATCGATAAGAACGAACGAAAAAGATGAAGCACTTGTGACACTGGTCGCTCTGAAACCTTCCTTCTTTGGGCTTGAGGATGTCAGAAAACAACTTAACACGATTCAAGGTGTCATCGGGATTACACTCAATATCAAGGATCATCCTCAAACCATTTTAGGACCAACTTCGTATCTCATGGATGGAAAGGATTATATTGATCTATCATTAGGTTCTTGGTCATTTCAGGTTACCGATCAATCCTTTTTTCAAATCAATACGCCAGTCATCGAAAAGGCTTATGCATTGATCAAACAACATATCATCGAACACGCCACATTGGTTGATGCGTACAGTGGTGTCGGTAGCATTGGCTTTTACTGTCATGATCGGTTGACATCACTGACGATGATTGAGTCGAATAAGGATGCTGTCAAGATTGCAGAAGATGTCATTCAAAAGCGTGGATTAACCAATGTGAAAGTGTTGAAAGGCTATGCAGAACGCTTGATTAATGAAGTATCTGGAGATGTACTCGTCGTAGATCCACCACGCAATGGGTTGATGCCCGCTTTCGTTCAATCCATCATTGAACGTCCTTTTAAACAAATTTTTTATCTCTCATGCGATTTAAAAACACTGACTCGTGATGTTAAAGCACTGTTATCAACCTATGTGATTAAACAGATTACACCTATCCGTATGTTTCCTCAGACAACCGAATGTGAGACATTAGTGATTTTAGAAAAATCGTGATGTAAAGATATTATCAATCATTGATAAAAAATAAAAAAAGCCGTTGGACCTCAAGGTACCGATGGCTTTTTGTATGCGTTTCAATGGATAAATATGAAATGGTTTTTATTCAACACGTGATCGAAGATGAATGAGCTATTCGATGAGACGTTTGATATCAGAAACGAGGTTTTGAATATCTTTTAGTGTGGTTCTGTATGTGGTCACCAAACGAATGGTTTGGCGATCTCCATGATCATGCCATAGCTCAAACGTGTAATGTTTAGCGAGTTCATATACCACTGACCGTGGAAGGGTAATAAATTGCTGATTGGTCGGTGTTGCTTCAAAGGATAAACCCAATCGATGAAGTTCTTGAACTAACATTTCAGCGGATTGATTCGCTTTTTGACCAATATCAAAGAATAATCCATCTTCAAAAAGAACTTCGAATTGGATACCTGCAACAAAACCTTTTGCGAGTAACCCACCTTGTTGTTTTATCGAATAGCGAAAATAAGCATCCATCGCTTGATCTTTCATCACCACAGCTTCACCGAGTAGAGCGCCATTTTTAGTACCACCAATATAAAATATATCCGTGTACTCAGCGATATCGTGCAAGGTTAAATCATTGGGTTTAGCGGTCAACGCAACGCCTAAACGAGCACCATCAAGATAAAGATACAACCCCAATTCTTGACATGTTTGATGAAGTGCTTGAAGTTCATGTTTTAGATAGACATGTCCGGTTTCTGTTGCATTGGAGATATAGACCATTTTGGGTTTCACCATATGTTCATCTGAATGGCGTTGGTAAACCTCAACGATGAGCGATGGTGTTAATTTACCATCATGAGTGGGGATGCTGATGATCTTATGACCGGTTGCTTCAACGGCTCCTGTTTCATGAACTTCAATATGACCTGTTTGTGCTGAAATGACGGCTTCATAAGGTTTCAAGAGATGAGCAATCACTGTTTTATTGGCCGAAGTTCCTCCTGTCATGAGATGGACGTAGCCTTCGATGCCACACGCTTTATTAATGAGTCTTTTTGCATGTTCTACATGATCATCCATGCCATAACCCAGATGGGTTTCATGTTGCAAATCAACCAGACGTTTTAAAATATGTGGATGTGCGATATCGCTATAATCGTTACGAAAATGAATCATTATATCACCCTCTTCTTAAAGATTATAGCATATAAAAAAACAGAAGCACATGGCTTCTGTTAACTTCTCACGAATGGATTAAACTTTTTTTCATGCCCAATATCGGTTGAACGACCATGACCAGGATAAACGATGGTATCCTCATCAAAGAGTTGATACATCAGTTTTATCGAGCGATAGATCACCTGAGGATCGGATAAAGGAATATCGGTTCTACCGATGCTTTGATAAAACAGGGTATCACCAGAAAAAAGAATATGATCAGTGTGCAACACCGTGCTACCTTCAGAATGTCCAGGTGTTTCATAAATGGTCCAAAGCTGACCGATAGCTTCAAATGTTTCAAGATCATGAACCCATATATCAACTGGAATTTCATAGCCAATTTGGTTATAGGTGCTTTTCCCCATCCATATACGATCTTTATGAGGTGCATAAACGGGCACGTGAAAAAGTTCTTTCATTTGCTTGACACCACCGACATGATCAGGATGACCATGTGTGATGTAAATAGCTTCAACGATGAACTCATTTTTTCTAATATATTTGACAACATCATCGCTCTCATAGCCTGGATCGATGATGAGTGCTTTGTTTTCTTCACTCACAATGTAGCAGTTACTTCTTAAACTACCCAATGAGAATTTCATTATTTCCATATAAATCACCTGTTGCATTATATCATATTATTTTAGGTTGCCAAGTGTTTTTCGCTTGATTGATCATATTCTTACAAAGTAAGCGTTATCTTTTGTCTCTTACATGCATTCGGTATCGCATTTTTGTATAATGAGTTTGCTTAAGGAGTTGATTGAATGAAAATCGCACATAATTATACCGAACTGATTGGAAATACACCACTTTTACGACTTCATCATCTTGAAAAGATGTTTGGATTAGAGGTGGAATTGATTGCAAAACTTGAAAATCATAACCCACTGTCGAGTGTAAAAGATCGTTTAGCGTTTGCATTGATTGAGTCAATCGAAGAAAAACACATCATCACATCTGATACTCACTTTGTTGAACCCACATCAGGTAACACAGGCATAGGTTTAGCATTTATTTGTGCAGCGAAAAATTATAGACTGACATTGATTATGCCAGAAACCGTATCGAAAGAACGCATTCAAATCGTTAAAGCATTGGGCGCACATGTTATTTTAACCGATGCAAAATTAGGGATGAAAGGTTCAATTGAATATGCGAACATGATGAAATCGAAGGATTCGAAGATCGTGATTCCCATGCAGTTTGAAAATGAAGCCAATCCCAAGATGCATCGAAGAACAACAGCAAAAGAGATTTTAGACGACACCGATGGAAAAGTTGATTATTTTATTGCAGGTGTCGGAACGGGTGGAACGATTACGGGTGTCGGTGAGGTACTCAAAGAACATGCTAAACATGTGAACATTATCGCAGTAGAGCCCAAAGATTCTCCTGTTTTATCGGGAGGTCAAGCGGGATCTCATAAGATTCAAGGGATAGGCGCTGGCTTTATTCCCAAAGTGTTAAATATAAACATCATCGATGAAATCATGACTGTATCGAATGATGATGCTTTTGAACATGCAAGACTTCTTGCGAAAACAGAAGGTGTTTTTGCAGGGATTTCCTCAGGAGCTATTTTATCAGCAGCGCTTCATATCGCTAAACGACCTGAAGCTAAAGGCAAGCGCATTGTATTTATTGTATGCGATACGGGTGAACGCTATCTCTCAA
The DNA here is from genome assembly GCA_002424575.1 of Acholeplasmataceae bacterium UBA5617. Taxonomy (GTDB): domain Bacteria; phylum Bacillota_I; class Bacilli_A; order Acholeplasmatales; family Acholeplasmataceae; genus Peloplasma. The sequence continues at coordinate 31,741 of DIKN01000118.1, forward strand.
CCCCGCTTTATGACCTATGATGAAATGTACAATCGAAGATGTACGTGCAGCCAAGCAGTTTGATCCAGCTGCACCTTCATGCATCATGATTTATTTGACCTATCCAGGTGTCATCGCTTTAAGACGTCACAGACGAGCACATAAATTTTGGATCAAAGGTTTTAAAAATCTTGCCCGCTGGATCAGTTATCGCACCCGAAAAATCACGGGTGTTGACATTCATCCAGCCGCTCAAATCGGTCATGGTGTGTTCATCGATCACGGTATGGGTACAGTGATTGGTGAGACAGCAGTGATTGGTGATCATTGTGTCCTCTATCATGGTGTCACATTGGGATCGAATACCTTTGAAAAAGTGGATCGTCATCCTAAATTGGGGAAAAACGTGATCGTTTATGCCAATGCAACACTGCTAGGACCCATTAAAATTGGAGATCATAGTGTGGTTGCTGCAGGTGCAGTGGTTGTCAAAGACGCACCTCCATACAGCAAACTTATCGGCGTACCAGCACATCGAAATAGCCTTTAATAAGGCTGTTTTTTTTTACTTATTATAAATAATACGGCTAATTATTATATGAGTTAAATCAGTTGAAACATAGGATGAATGCCGCTAAAATAGTCTCGATTGGAATCATTTGTAGAAGAAGGTGTAAAACCATGTATGTTATCTCTCGCGTGTTAACGTTTAAAAAAGGATACCGCGATCATATAGAAAATGAATTTATGAAAGAACCTATCATGAAAAAGCATCAGGGGTTTATTCGTCGCGATGTATTGATTGATGATAAAGATCCGAACGTTGATGTCGTTCGTATTTTGATTTATTGGGAAAACAAGGAAGCCTTTTATCGCTTTGAAGGAAGTCCAGAGCATATTGCTATGCATCGCGATAAAAAGCATACGCACCATCACATACATGAAGGTTTAGTCGATATAAAACGTGAAAGTTATCAGATGTTGACAAGTGATGTCTATGAAAAATAGGCGTACATGGTTACAAGCCAGACGTGTTTGGCTTGTCATTCTTTTCATATTACTTGTTGTAATTTCATTGTTGGTTGGTGTTCTCGATCTTTCATTAAGTGATTTACTGAAAGGTGATTCGTATGCATGGAACATTCTATGGATTTCTCGATTACCGCGAACGATTGCTATCATTTTAACGGCATCCAGCTTATCGATTGCAGGTTTAATCATGCAAGCGACTAGTAGAAACAAATTCATATCGCCCTCAACCGCTGGAACGACAAATGCTGCAATTCTCGGTGTTCTCATCGGATATCTTATCATGGGTCATCAACCCGTTATAGTTCGATCAGTTTTTGCTTTTGTATTTGCTCTTTTTTCCACGTTAATCTTCATGATGATGCTCAAAAGGATCAAGTTTAAAAACGTGATTTATGTACCACTTATTGGGATGATGTACGGTGCAATGATTTCTTCTGTTGCAACATTCATAGCACATCGTTATCAAGCACTCCAATTTTTAAACACGATTGGTATCGGTGGGTTTTCGAATAAAGCAATTGGTTCATATGAGCTTCTTTATTTAGTTGTTCCAGCAATCGTCTTAGCTTGGCTTTACGCAACTCGATTCAGCATTGTCGGAATGGGTGACGATTTTGCGAAAAATTTGGGGGTGCACTACGGGTTTGTAATCAGTGTTGGATTGATTATTATTGCCATTGTCTCATCCATCACATTCGTCATGGTTGGAACTCTTCCCTTTGTTGGATTGATTGTTCCCAATCTTGTTTCTTACTATTATGGAGATCACGTAAAAAAGACAGTCATTGATATTGCTCTCTTTGGATCTACTTTTGTTTTACTCAATGATATTATAAGTCGCATTGTGGTCTTTCCTTATGAGATTTCAATCAGTTTTACCATGGGCATCACGGGTGCAGTCATCTTCTTAATCATCATTTTTAGGAGGGTTAAGCATGAAGACGCGTAAGCATATATGGATATGGATGAGCACTATAACAATATTTTCAATTCTGTTCTATCTCTTCTTTTGGATGGTGACGACGCCTTATGATCTCTTCCCAGTTGATCCCGAAAGAGCACAACTAATGCAACGTGCAATTATAAATATCTTGTCAAGAAAAACAATTCAAGTGCTTGCGATGGTGATCTCTGCGGTACTCATCAGTTCAACTGCACTTGTGTTTCAAACGATGACTCAAAATCGAATATTGACACCTAGTTTAATTGGGTTTGATGCCATGTTTATCACCGTTCAAACATCGATTGTCTTTCTTTTTACCGCATCTTCGATTTTATACATCAACACTTATGTGAACTTCTTTGCTGCCACAGCATTGATGCTCTGTGTGTCGTTACTCATGTACCGCATGATATTAAGAAATAATCGTAACAACATTGTTTTTTTACTTCTTGTGGGTATGGTGCTATCCACGCTATCACGTTCATTAGCGTCTTTTCTTCAAACGATTATGGATCCTGAAGAGTTTCAAAGTTTAACCATTCGCACAGAGGTCAGTATTTCGAATATGAACACGTCCATCATTTGGATTGCTGTACCGATGATGCTCATTGTCTTAATACTTATCGTCAAAGATTTGAAGACATATGATGTGATGTCTTTGGGTGAATCAAACGCTGTTGGATTAGGAGTTTCTTATGCGAAGAAGATGAATCTCGCATTGATTTATATCGCACTTGCGATGAGTGTTGCAACTGCATTGATAGGACCTCTTTCATTCTTGGGACTGATTGCTGTCAATGCTGCACGAGAAATGCTCAAAACATATCGTCACTTGCCCCTTTTAATTTTGTCATCACTGATCGGTATTATCTTTCTGGTCTTAGGTCAAGCCATAATCATTGAAACAGGATATTTGACAACCGTGACCGTTCTGATCAGTATGGTAGGTGGAGCTTACATGATTTATTTGATACTAAAGGAGAATCGCACATGATTGAAATGAAACATATCAGCCACTCGTACGGAGACTTTAAGGTGCTTAATGATGTGAGTTTAACCATTCAAGACAACAAAATAACCGCTCTTATTGGAGCAAATGGTGCTGGGAAATCAACGCTATTAGGTGTGGTTTCACGTTTGCTTCATCCAACAGAAGGAGAGATCTTTTTAGATGAAAGAGATATCAAAACGATGAAATCGAAAGAGATCGCTAAGCATCTTGCGATCCTAAAACAAACCAATCAATTGAATATTCGTATTACGATCCGTGATTTAGTCAGTTTTGGGCGTTTTCCTCACTCAAATGGACGTTTAACGAAAGAAGATTACTACAAGATTGATGAAGCCCTTGTCTACATGAATGTTAAAGATATCGAACATAAGTATTTAGATGAAATATCAGGAGGGCAAAGACAAAGAGCATATATCGCGATGATTATCGCACAAGATACGAAATATATCCTGTTAGACGAACCACTCAACAGTTTGGACATGAGGTATGCGGTTGAGATGATGACGATTTTGCAAAAGATGGTCAAGGAACTGGGGAAAACCATCGTGGTCGTTATGCATGATATCAATTTTGCAGCAGCATTTTCGGATCACATTATCGCCATGAAAGATGGCAAAATTGTTGAACAAGGATCGATTGATTACATGATGGATAAGAAGATTCTTGATCATATCTTTGACCACGATTTTTGTATAGCAGGTGTTAATGGACGCAAAGTATGCATTTATTATAATCATCAACAAACGGCGATACTAGCCGAAAGAAAGGAAGAAGTGTTATAGATGAAAAAATATATATTTGTTTTAATCTTTATGGGTTTAATAGGTGTTTTAGCGGCATGCACAGCTCAAGATAACCCTACCAATACGTTTGAGCGCGAGGAAGTTGTTTTAACATTTAAGGTGACCTCAGGTGCACTGACCAATGAAGCACAGACAGGTTGGACAGGTGGTTCGCGTGTGGATGTGACCAAAGTATTTAAAACCAATCCAGGCGCTGTCGCGATTTTTGCATACGATGTTTTAGACATTTTGGACACGGTAGGTTTTGAGCATACGTCGATTGTCGAACTCGGTGTTCCCAAAAACAATCTCCCTGTATATTTAAATAAGTATGCAACAAGTGATGTAAAAAATGTGGGTACTCTCTTCATACCTGATTGGGATGCTCTCGATTTATTCATGCCTGATTTGATCATTATTGGTGGACGTTCTGCAGGTGCATATGACCGATTGGCTGCTGATTATCCATATGCAGACATTTTAGATGTCTCGTTTGTAATTGGTGAATATGAAGAAGGATTGACGCGTAATGCAAACAATATAGCCAAAATTTTCCCATCAGTGGCCGATAAGATTGAAGTTGAACTCAATGATATTCTTGAAGAAATGTCAACTATCAAGACAAGTGCACAAAATCTTGAAGCTCTCTTTATAATGGTCAATGGAGAAGCTTTATCATTCTATGGACCTCATGGTCGTTTTGCTGCTCTTTACGATGAATTTGGATTCACAGCAGCTGATCCACTCGCAGAAGAAGGTGGGTCACATGGTAACGTTATCGGTTATGAATATGTTGCATCAGTCAATCCCGCGATTTTGCTCTTACTCGATCGAGGTGTTGCAACTGGGGGATCATCATCAATAGATGCTGTAAAAGCAAATCAGTTGATAAGAAACACGGAAGCTGGACTAAACAATCGTATTTTCACCTTGGATCCTATTGCATGGTATATTAGTACCGGAGGTTTTCAATCGACACGTCAAATGATTAATGATTTGACTACAGTTATTAATGGTATATAAACCATAGTCCCTTTGGGGACTTTTGTTTCACATAATGTGAAGATGAATTGACAAAGTCATAATTATTTGTTATCATTAAGTGAGTTTTTTAGGAGGTTTATGATGAACTGGGCAGACATTTTAATTATTATCGTCACAATCTTATTGATTGGTGCAGTTTTACTCCAACAATCCCAAGATGATATCAAAGATGCATTCAGCGGTGAAAAATCCGAACTCTTTAAGAATAGAAAGTCTCGTGGACTTGAGTTATTCTTGGTTCGTGGAACAGCTGTGCTCTCACTGTTACTCATCGGATTAGTGATTGTTTCCAACATTTTGCACTAAGCGATTGAACTGAAAACCAAGTGTTTCCGAGGGAAGCACTTTTTTCATCATAAGGGGTTTCTATGCAACGTTATTTCGTTTCTGAATGGCGTGGTGAGATT
>DIKN01000118.1:37156-43693 GCA_002424575.1 Acholeplasmataceae bacterium UBA5617
CTCTTTGGCGTCTCACAAATTCTTTTTGTTCCGATGACACGAAGTATTGCTAAATCGGACAATGAAGCCAATAAACATCGACGCATGTCACTCATCGCCAAAGAAGCGAGTGAATTATCACATCGTTTTGATATTCCTGAAATTAGAAGTGAATCCTCATTAAAACATATCGAATGGTCCACATTTGATGTGATCCTATTAGCCGATGAAAACGAGAAAACGGTCCAGCTTCAAGACGTCTTGATTGATGTGAAACCCTCATTAAAAATTGCTGTTATGATTGGTCCAGAAGGTGGAATTACAGATCAGGAAAGACACTACCTTCTATCAATTGGGGCAAAATCTGTTTCGCTTGGACCACGCATTTTACCGACCGAATTGGCTTCACTTTATGCCCTCACTTATCTCAGTTTAAAAAACGCGAAAACATTTTGACAAATACCAAAAAATGCTATATAATGAATAAGGCTAATGAAACTCAGCGTGGAAGGAGGGCAGACTATGCCTAAAACAATCGTTCGCGAAAAAGAATCAATTGAAGATGCTTTACGTCGCTTTAAACGTGATGTTTCTAAGTCAGGAACTCTCCAAGAAGCACGCAGACGTGAGTTCTACCTGAAACCCTCAGTAGAACGTAAAGAACGTCAACGCGCAGCACGCTCTAAGAAGAAGTAAAGTACAAAATCGCACCTTAGGGTGCGTTTTTATATCGGATTCACACGAAAAAAGGACATTTGGTGCTTTTTTCTTTTTCTGGCTATGGTATAATGTATACACGGTAAGGAGCGGATTTAATGAAATTAAATCAACAAATTCATCACGCCGAAGCCATCGCAAGACTCGTTGGCGTTCAAGATCGTAACCTTCTGGTTTTCAAGCAATATTTAGGGATTATCGTTTCCGTCAATGGTTCAGAGATTATCACCGATGCGAAACCCGAACAAATCCCGCTCTTGGAAGCTATTTTTTGTGTCTTAATTGAGCTCGCAGAACATCAGGTACAACTTTCTGAACGCGATATCATGTATATCATTAAATTGGCTGAGAAAGATGAACTCGAAGGTGTTTTTGATTTATACAAAAACAGAAAACGTATTTTGATCAATGATCAAGGGCGTTCGATTTACCCAAAAACGTTTAACCAAAAGACCTATGTTGATGCCATTCAAACCTATGATCTCGTCTTTGGTGTGGGACCAGCCGGCACTGGAAAGACGTATTTAGCTGTTGCTCAAGCTGTGAGTGACTTAAAGAATAACAAGGTCAAGAAATTGATTTTGACACGACCTGTCGTGGAAGCTGGCGAAAACCTTGGTTTTTTACCCGGTGACTTAAAAGAAAAAGTTGATCCTTATTTAGTACCACTCTACGATGCACTCTATGAAATGTTAGGGACCCAAACAACGCTCTCACTCATGGAAAAAGGTGTGATTGAGATCGCACCGCTTGCATATATGAGAGGGAGAACTTTAGAAAATGCATTCGTTATTTTGGATGAAGCACAAAATACAACCAAAGTGCAAATGAAGATGTTTTTAACGCGTTTAGGATTTGCATCGAAAATGGTGATTACAGGTGATCCCTCGCAGTCCGATCTCCCCAGAGGCATTCCATCTGGACTCAATCAAGCCTTGCAACTTCTCGACCATCTCGATGATATCAAGATCGTCACCTTTGATAAACTGGATGTCGTCAGACACCCACTCGTACAACGTATTCTTGAAAGGTATGAGGAACATGAAAGTTAATCTTTTTAATCAAACCGAACACTCCATGGATGAGATGAAAAACTTAATGAAAAGAATCTTTAAACACATCAAAGAAAAGCAAACCATGCAAATCATTTTTGTGACCCAAGAAGAGATTCACCGGTTGAATAAAACCTATCGCAACATGGATAAACCCACCGATGTCTTAAGTTTTGTCAATGATGATCCCATGGATAAATCGTTAGGTGATATCTTTATTTCCGTTGAACAGGCAACCTTACAAGCTGAAGAATATGGTCATTCACTCGACCGCGAACTTGGATTTCTTGCAGTCCACGGTTACCTTCACCTCAAAGGGTTTGACCATCACACAAAAGAGGAAGAAAAAATCATGATGAATAAACAAGAAGAGATTTTAAAGAAAGCAAAGTTAGAAAGGACTTCTCTATGAAACCACAACTTCAAGAAGCACGTCTCGCACGTGAAAAAGCATATACGCCATATTCCTTATTCAAAGTAGGTGCAGCGATTGAGCTCAAAGATGGGACCATCATTCATGGTGCAAACATTGAAAATGCTTCATTCGGATTGACATCCTGCGCAGAAAGAAACGCTCTTTTTTCACTCATCAGTCAAGGCTATCACAAGGAAGATATCGTGTCAATCACCGTGATTGCAAACGATCATGGACCCGTTTCACCATGTGGAGCATGCCGTCAGGTGATGCATGAGTTGATGCCAAGAAACACGAAAGTCTATTTGGCAAACACGAAAGGTCAGATCAAAGAGACCACCAACGATGAGCTCTTGCCTTACGCTTTCGTTCTCGATGAAAAACCTCATGAGTAACACACATCGGTCCGGTTTTGTTGCCATAGTTGGACGCCCCAATGTTGGAAAATCGACATTGATCAATCAGTTGATTGGTGAAAAAATTGCGATCATGAGCCCGAAACCTCAGACGACGCGTCATCGCATCATGGGTGTACTCACCAAACCCGATTATCAAATCGTGTTTGTCGATACGCCAGGACTTCATAAAGGGAAAGATTTACTCAATAAAACCATCGATAAGATTGCTGTTTCTGCCATTTCAGATGTCGATGTCGTCCTCTATGTGGTCGATCGCAAAAAAGATCTAGCTTCGGAGTATATCGTCCAATATTTTAAACATGCCAAAGTTCCGGTTTTCTTGGTCATCAATAAAATCGATTTGTTAGCAAATAAATCTGAAATCGATGAAATCATTCTCAGTTACATGGATAGTTATCCTTTTGTCGGTGTGATACCCATTTCTGCTAAAGAAGGAACCTATGTCGATAAAATCGAAGAATTAGTAGTGCCCATCCTTGAAGAAGGACCGCGCTTTTTCCCTGAAGATATGAAGAGTGACCAGAGTGAAGAAAAGATGATGAGTGAGCTTATTCGCGAAAAAATACTTTATCACACCGAGCAAGAAGTTCCTCATGCGGTTGCTGTGGTGATTGAATCACTCGCTGAAAATGAAGAACTAAACACCATCGATGTGTCTGCACTCATTGTTGTTGAACGTCCTACCCAAAAGCAGATTTTAATCGGTAAGGGTGGGGAAAAGATGAAAAAGATTGGTACGGAAGCACGTAAAGAGATCAATCAACTTCTTAACACGAAGATTCATCTCTCACTATGGGTGAAAGTGAAAAAAGATTGGCGCAATCGTCCCCAAGACTTAAAGTCACTGGGTTTAACTGAGGATCAATAATGGAAGGCATCATTTACAAGGTGCAACCCTATCAGGAACATGGAAGACTCTTGTTCACCTATACTCCTCAAGGGAAAGTGACACTCCTGGCCCAAGGTTCGCAAAAGCTGAATCAAGTGAGCCGAATCTTAGCTCAATATTTGACTAAAATTACCTTCAAAGAAGGCAACAAATCATTTATGAAGCTTCAAGAGGGGGCAATTGTTGAGGATTTTGCTGCGATCAAGTCCGATTATCATCTCACCCAGACAGCTGCATTGATGCTTGAAATCATCGATCACATCGTGGTTGATAATGCCGATCATGTGCGCATCTATCATGAGCTTGATCTTGCCCTCCATGCGCCCTATATCGAACTCAGTTCCTTATCATTTGCATTAAAAATGACAGAGCTTTTGGGCTATGGTCTTGACCTCATACCTGATGGTCGAACACTGAAGGGTTTATCTCTTTCACAGGGACGTTTGATTTATCAGGATGAAACAGATCCCGTTGATGTTTCGATATCCGATGCTTTAGGGATCTTAAAGTTCATGAAGATGCCTTATGAAGCACTCACCCCTGAGCTCAAGATATATCTTGATGTTGTGAAAAACTTTGTTTCAAAATACTATGACTATCATTTACAAACGACACTAAAAAATCTACAATAGACATTAAAGGATGTGCTCACATGGTTACTCTCGATCAGATTGTACAATATGCAAAATCAACAGGCTATATTTTCCAAGGCAGTGAACTCTATGGTGGTTTAGCGAACACCTGGGATTACGGTCCCCTTGGAAGTTTACTCAAGAAAAACATCAAAGAAGCATGGATTAAAAAATTCCAACGTGAAAACCCATATAACGTTCTTTTAGACAGCTCCATTTTAATGAACTCAGAAGTTTGGAAAGCATCCGGACACGTCGGAGGATTTTCTGATCCTTTAACCGAGTGCAAAAGCTGCAATAACCGCTTTCGTGCCGATAAATTGATTGAAGATCACGATAAAAATGTTCATCCCGATGGATGGAAGACCGATCAGATGTATCATTATTTGGTTGAGCACAAAGTGACTTGTCCCAACTGTGGCAAATCCGATTGGTTACCTATCCGAGCATTTAACATGATGTTTCAAACGTATCAAGGCGTTGTCTTAGAACAAGCCAATCAAATCTATTTGCGTCCCGAAACCGCACAAGGTATTTTCGTCCAATTTAAAAATATTCAACGCACGACACGTAAAAAAATCCCCTTTGGTGTATGTCAAGTCGGTAAGTCATTTCGAAATGAAATCACACCGGGTAACTTCATTTTTAGAACTCGTGAGTTTGAACAAATGGAACTTGAATTCTTTTGTAAACCAGGAACAGAACTCGAATGGTTTAAATACTGGAAAGCATTCTGCATGGATTGGTTGATATCTCTTGGTTTAAACCAAGAATCGTTAGCCTTTGATGATCATAAACCCGAAGCACTATCCCATTATTCGAATGCGACCACAGATATTCGATATCGTTTCCCTTGGGGTTTTGATGAATTATGGGGTATTGCATCACGGACTGATTACGATCTCAAAGCCCATCAAAATCATTCCGGCGAAAACTTAACCTATTTGGATCCAGATACCAATGAACGGTATCTCCCCTATGTGATTGAACCCTCTGTCGGTGTTGAACGTTTAATCCTTGCCTTCTTAACAAACGGCTACGATGAAGAAACATTGGAATCCGGTGATATCCGCCAAGTGCTTCATATTCATCCGGCACTTGCACCGTATAAAGCAGCGATTCTTCCTTTAATCAAAAAAGATCACAGCGAAAAAGCATTTGAAGTCTATCAAGAACTCGCCAAGTTCTTTGATGTGACCTACGATGAAACACAAAACATTGGTAAACGCTATCGTAGACAGGATGCCGTTGGGACCTATCTATGCATCACCATTGATCATGACACGATGAATGATGGTACAGTGACCGTGAGAAATCGTGACACGATGGGACAAGTTCGAGTTGCCATTCGCGATTTAAGAGGGTATATTGAAAAAGAGATCGCCTTTTAAAAGAAAGGAAGGGCAAGCATGGATGATAAACTCATTGAACTGATAAATGAGAAAACACCCATCGTTGATTTAGTCAGCGAGTACGTTTCGCTGCAGAAGAAGGGTAAAAATTTTGCTGGTCTCTGCCCATTCCATCAGGAAAAAACGCCGAGTTTTTTCGTCTCACCAGAAAAAAACTTTTGTAAATGCTACGGATGTGGCGAAGGTGGAACACCGATCCATTTCTTAAGAAAAATTAAAAACATCTCTTTTGAGGAAGCAGCGATTGAACTTGCTGATCGCGCAGGCATTGAAATCAAAGATCGCAAGGTTAAAAAAGAAATCTACGAAAAAGAATATGCCCTCATGCAAGAAGTTGCAAACTTCTATGCGTTTAATTTAACGCACAGCGAAAAAGGCAATGAAGCGATACACTATCTCTACAACCGGCAGATGACCGATGAAGGGATCAAACATTTCAAATTGGGCTATGCACCAAGCTTCGGCAATGCTGTTTATCAACTTTTGAAAAATAAGGGTTATCAAGTCTCCGACATGATTCAACTCGGGGTCGTTAAACAAAATGACCAGGGTGAATACTATGATCTATTCGCTGATCGTATCATGTTTCCCATCACCGATCCTAAAGGTCACGTGGTTGGATTCTCGGGTCGCACGATGAATCCTGATGAATCTGTGAAATACATGAACTCACCAGAGACACTGATTTTTAAAAAAGGACGTCTACTCTACCATCTTTATGAAGCACTGCAAGACATCAGAAAAGAAAAACAAGTGGTCCTGTATGAAGGATTCTTCGATGTGATCACATCCTATGGTGCAGGTATCAAGCATGGTGTCGCGACCATGGGGACATCGCTCACAAAAGAACAAGCACGCCTTATCAAGAGCGTATCACCATCCGTCATCATCGCATATGATGGGGATAAGGCAGGGCTTGCAGCTGCGGATCACGCGATTCCATTGATGGATCAAGAAGGATTAAAAGTCGAAGTTTTGACCATCCCAGAAAAAATGGATCCCGATGATTTTATCACATCATA
>DIKN01000050.1 GCA_002424575.1 Acholeplasmataceae bacterium UBA5617
TTTTGAATATCCATGTTGCCTGATTCAAGTGCTTCTAAATCCAGGATACGATCAACCATCATCGAAAGATGATCAGCCGATCGTTGCCCAATTTCAACATATTCCTTTTGATCTTTTGTTAAATCAGTGGTTTGCATCAAATAAAGGGCATTATGAATACCATTGAGTGGTGTTCTTATTTCATGTGATACATTCGCAACAAATGCATACTGATGGTTTTGTTTCGAAGAAAAATGCTCTTTTTGAAGTAAACGTTCTTCTTCTAATAAATGAGTTGTCAACTTGAGCTGAAGAACATGGATGAAAACGTCAAAAGAAGCACAAGAAACTTCTATAAAATCATGGGGACGTCGAAGATTTTCTAAGGTAAGGTATCCCATCACTTCACCTTGTTTTAAGATCGGAACAATCATCATACTCTGTATAGAATCATTTGCCAAAGAAGAAAGCCATGACTTATCGAGGTGTTCATGTTGTAATTGATTAAAGAGAATTGGTCCTGATTGAAGTCGCTTAAGAATGTCTTGTGAAGCATCTTCTTTTACGGGGAAAACTTGGATTTTACGTGGTTTTACCCCGAGATGACACCATTGGTTGACCTGTAAAAAGGAATGTTCGACAGGTTCAAAAAGACATAACGTGATACGATCAATATCAAAAAATTCTCCAATGGGTTGGAGGATGCTGACAAATGATTCGCCTAGCCATGCTTTTTCGGTCATAAGTAATCGACGTGTTGCTTCGATCATGACTTGATCACTGTTTTGATGATCGGTTGCAACTTTCTGATGGGTCATCACAATCACCTTTATCCTATTGGTTTTATTATACCTTAATTTCTATCATTTTTTGATGGGGTAAAAAAATAAAAGGGATAAGAATCCCTTATAAGTTTGCAAAGCGATGGGCTATTGAACTTGCTGCAGCTGCACTGATAGCACCTACAATATCATCTAGAAAGGTGTGACATTTATTCGTTTTTTTACCTTCTTCATCCAAACGGCCAATGATGCCCGGTTTAACTTTATCGACATAACCAAAGTTTGTGAAGCCAATCGACCCATAGACATTAACGATCGAAAGCGCGAGAATTTCATCAATTCCATAAAGGCCATAATCATTCAAAAGCATCGATGATAAGGGTTCAGAAAGTTTACCTTGTTCAGCTAGGATGTCTAATTCCAGACCTGTTAAGACCGCATGTTGCACTTCTCTTTTTAAAACAACACGCTTCACATGCTCAAGACACAATTCAAACGTTAAAAAGGGAATATACTTTTTTTGCAAATCGAGCGTAATTTGTGCCATATCTTCAAGTCTTACACCACGATTTTCAAGACGTTTGACCACAACATCATACTTTTCCATGTCATTTAAACGGTTAATATCAGGATTGTTTGTTTCCATCTAATCATCCTTTCTTGTGAGGGGGTATGATACATTATACACACTCTTAGTAATTAATCCAAGCATTTGGATCCATTTTATGTTCAATCTTCTCGTTTGACAATCATATTGCCACTGATGGTGATGATGTCTTGTGTTTTGATATCTTTACGTCCAGAAGTGAAGTCAGAACTTAGAATCTGTGCCCCACTTTCAATCGCATGAATCAAACGTTCTTGATCAAACATAAGTGATTCATCAATCCGTGTTCTCACGATGTAGTTTTGTTGAACCAGTGATTGAATGGATGCTACGTTAACATCATTATGAATGATAAATGATGCATAATCGTGATCAAGATCATCCGGATAGGATCCAATAAACATTGGTAAAGATTTGAGGGTTGGATCGATGGCTTCATACATATCATTTTTATTGTTGGGATGTAAAACAAACATGATTTTCCCGCGAAGTGACTTGACACTTGGCCATCCCATTGTTTGAATGGTATCCTTAAGGGTTAAACCATCTTCAATCATATCTGATGGCGAAAAAAGATGATCCCCCACTTTTGTCTTAATCAATGCATTCAATTCAATTAAAACATCCTGATCCATCGTTTGAAGTGCATGATCAAGAATCATCCAATCTTCTTTGATTTCCATAAGAATAATGATGGGCAAATGATCTGGGTTATGATCAGAATAAAGTGATAATTCTTCTAATGCCATGGCAAAGTCTGGTGCAACACTGCTGTTATCTACAAGGGGAACATGCGTTAAAACAAAAGAGGATTTCCGCTTTCTCACATCAAACTCCATACTACGAACACCACGATTGAGTTGTTCGGTGAGGTTGCGATAAGCGTATTTCAGTGCGCGTGCTTCATCAAAGGAGTCACCAAGTCCAACAAAAAAACGTCCTATCGATGAACTCATACCCTTATAGCTGTTGTGTGATGCAAGCATTTGAATGTGGTTTAATTTAATGGATTCATCGTTGATGTCAAAATTATAAAACTGTGATTCGTCGATAGGATCATAATCACCATTATAGTTGGCGACAAGATTTTTCATATGGCGAATTTGAACTTGTGAATCATAGATTTTAATGGCAAACAATCGAAAAACGATCAAGCCGAATAAGACAACAACGGAAAGTACTGCGATTAACACCATTTTAATGATCTTGATCATGATTTCACCTTTTCTTTAGACATCGATTTTTTCGATTTTTTTAAACTGACTGATGCATGCTTGAAGATGGGATAACAACCAAGGATTGATGGTCATCATCGATTGCGCAACGAGGAGGATAGCTTCAGCAGATAAACTTAACCGCGAGTAACCTTGAATCATGCGTGATAACGCATTTTTTATGGTAAGATCATAGGATTCGATGCGCCGTTCAAGATTAAATGGGTCAGATCCTGTCCTGTCAACGGGATGAATCAAAAAATAGGCTTTAAGGATGTGATCCACTGCATAGTGTTCAATGAATCGCTCACCGGATAATATTTCACCACGCATAGCCCTCATCAAGCCCACATAAAGATTGGTCATCGCTTCATGAATTTCAGCTTGGGGATCCATAGCATGTTGAACGGGTAGGGATTTTGCTACAAGAAGGGTTGGTTCATCATATCCTTCTTTTTTGTAGACCAAACGGGCTTGGTTTTGAACAACATGAGGGATTTCACTTCTTCCAAAAACAGCAAATTCACCATAAATACCATCTTCAAAAAAGAATTTATGTCCATCAGGTGTATTTTGAAACGAAAACGCAACGGGATAACAGTCGTTTAACCATCTCAAATCATTGATCATCGTTGCTTTGATGTGGTCTTCGGTCACAATAAAAAAATCGAGATCTGAATAATCATCCAGTCTGTTCTGCTCAACACCGATCGACCCTAAAGCAAGAACCGCTAAAACATCTTTGATTTTTGCAGCAGATCGACCAATTTCATCCATTCTTTTAAGTAGTTGCTCTCTTCTCATAGTTTCACCTGTTTCTATTATACCTATAAATGGATAAAAAAAACACATACTGAAAGAACACTGAAATGGAGATGGATAACCTAATCCGTTATAATAAACTCAAATGAAAAGGGTGAATTCATGCGAAACAAGTATTCCGTCACCTCAAATCCTCATCGTGTTGCATTAAAATCAGGTGAAACCTATGCCTTTTGTTGCTGTGGAAAAAGCGACGTCCAACCCATGTGTGACCGTTATAGTCATCGTGGTAGTGAGGAAAAGCCTATCGCGTTTAAAGTTGATCTCGACGCCATCTATTACATCTGCGGCTGTAAAAAAACGAGACATGCACCTTATTGTGATGGATCCCACAAAAAATAAAAGAATCAGTTTCTTGAACTGGTTCTTTTTTGTTCGATTAAACTTAAGTAACGCTGAAATACTTCTTCAGTTACATCACCCCATGTCACATAGAGATCGCGAAAACATTGTTCTTTGACTTTTAAATATAATTTTTGCTTTTTAAAAATCTCCATGATCTTTTCAGCATATTGCAATGGATCATGCTCTGAAAAAAAGCCATTCACGTTTTCTGTTACCGTTGAGGAAGTTGCTGTATCACGTAAAAAGAGTGTCGGTGTTTTTTGTGAAGCTGCTTCAATTTGAACCAACGAAGATGAATCATAGATCGATGGAAACAAGAAGAGATCTGCTATTTTATAATGCATTGACAGTTCAATACGATCTGTGATGCGACCTGCAAATATCGTCTTATCGGTTAAACCATATTTTTTAACAAGACTTTGCATTTCTTTTTCATAAGGACCTGAACCTACAAAAATCATTCTAAATTTGAAACCTTTAAGACGAAGTCTGTAAAGTGATTCAAGCATAAAATCAAGATTTTTAACGAGATCTAATCGTCCAACGTATAATAAAATGCGCTCATCATTTTTGATGTTATACTGCTTTTTTAATGCGTTTTCTTTTACATCATCTTTAAAAGGAATCATATCGGTTGCATTGTGTTGAACGCGGGGCATGGAATAAGTCCCATCATCTGAATAGATTTCAGCAATACGCTGATTAACCGCCCATAATTCATCGCATTGATTAAAGGTGCGTATCATTTCTTTTAGTGCGATTTCAGTGATGATCTTGCTTTTCGTTCGTTCAAAAAAATCAAGTTTATATTGCGAATGGAGTGTTCCAATCACTGGAATATGATGTTTTTTTGCATAACGTATCCCAACTTGACCCATTGAAAAGGGTGAGTGGATATGCACAAGATCAAGTTTTATGTTCTTGAGAGCCTGCTTAAATGTGTGATCGATCCAAGGCAGTGGCAAATTATAGTCTGTAAAGAGAATTTTTATTTGTTTGCTGCGATAAACGGGATAGGGTAAATCATCGATATGATGTTTATCGGATGCTCTGGGAGCAAAAACAACCACTTGGGCATACTTCATGAGATGTCTAGCGTATTGATCGACAACCACGATGACACCATCAACCATGGGAAAGAAGGCATCAACAAAGAGACCTATTGTAGGTTTATGCGTGATTTCATGCATCGGTATCCCCTCCTACTTCAAAAAGCGACCAGATGTTATTTTTTTAGCTTGTTCAAAGGCATAAAATCCTTTGGATGGTTGTGTATAAGCATTTAAGACATCATCGATTTCTTGACCTTTTTCAGTGGTTAAATGAATGCGACACGTCACACCAAGAGATAACAATTCTGAAAGATAGGATCTCAGATGAAGTGGCTTATCATGAAGCAAACGTAAATTGCAGTGACCATCATGAATGAGAGGAAAACGAGAGCCCATACGGTCTTCTAATGTGTACTGATTTTTTTCACAAAGGTGACAATCTTGTTTTGTCTTAAATGTTTTAGCAATCGGACAATATTTAGTAATCATCAAGTCTTGTCTTCCATAAACTTCAAGTTCAAGTGATGGTCGATAATGAAATATCTCTGGGAAACGTTTGATCATCGTTTTGATGCGTTCAAAGGATACTTCGGGTGAAAGTGTAATCCGTCGAATACCAATGCGATGAAGTAAATGGATGCTATACATATTGGTCACGTTGAAAAATCCATCGGTGATAAGATCATAATTTTTGGCATCATTCAAATGACCGATGTCTTGAATCAAAGACGACTGACGAATGGTTTCATGATGCTTTAATTGAATGCGTTTAAGTGAAGGTATCACGTTGGGTTCATCAATCATTAAAATATTTTCAGCATAAATGACGTCAAAAGGATAATTCTTTGCTTTTTCATATTGTTCTATGGTTTGTACTTTAACGGCTAAGCGAGGGCTTTGCGTTGTGATGGGATAGGAAGATCTTGCTTCACTGATGATAACAACTTCTTTTTTAGGTTTAAGTCTTCGTTTTGTCAGTTCATCAATGACTTTTCTTCTTATATCGTTCATCACTTTGATAGGTATAAAACCAATCCCATCAGTTTTGACGATTAGTGAATCAAAGTAAAAAGGTGTTTGACCTAATTTACTGAGTTGATCGATGAGTTGTTCTTGAGTGATCGGAGCTTGTTTAGCATATTCAATGATATGGTCTGAGAAAATCGTCACATGATGATTGTAATCATGTATACTCATTTTCAAAGGTTTTCCCACATAAGCTTCTACCTCACCGATGATAGCAATCACTTTGTAGTTTTCATTTAAATATGGACTCAGTGATTGTTCTAATTCTATATCAAGTGTTTTAAGAACTTGAGAGCCCACTTGAATTTTTTCGCTCACATCAAGTTTGATAACTTCTCCAGCAACTGCTTTTTTAATGAGTTGATCACCTTTAATGATGCGTGAAACTGAATTGCCATAATCTGATAAACCGACGATACGATAACCGTCATTAATCGATAATGAATCGGTGAGTTTGATGGTTGCTTTCCCATCTGAGTAATTGAGAACATGTCCAATGGGAACTCCCATATGGTTAGGACGAAAGTCATTATTTAAGTCGGATGGTGTTTCATCCATCAAAAATCCTTTGGTATATTCACGGTTAAAAACACGCTTCATTCCCCAAATCGCCTCTTTTAGAGAGATGATTTTTCGTTCCAATGAGGCATCAAGGGCTTCACGATAACTTTTAACTGTCTCAATGACATATTCCGGCTTTCTCATGCGTCCTTCAATTTTGAAAGAATCGATACCCGCTTCAACCAGTTCATCCATATATTCAATGGTCATTAAATCTTTGGTTGAAAGAAGGTAAGTTTGATCGGAAATTTTCTGTTGATTTTTATGAAGACTATAGGGTAGTCGGCAAGGTTGAGCACATTCTCCACGATTTCCAGAACGCCCACCAATCATCGAGCTCATCAAACAATTTCCTGAATAACAGACACATAAAGCCCCATGAACAAAGACTTCTATCTCGATGTCAACTTCCTTTTTGATTCTTTTAATCAGATCAAGCGATGTTTCTCGAGCTAATACGACGCGCTTAACACCTTGATCTTTTAACCATTTAACCTGCTCGATGGCATGTGTATTCATCTGTGTCGATGCATGAATGTCAACGTGAGGATAACGATGGAGTAAAAGATCCATGACGCCTAAATCTTGAACAATCAGAGCATCTACATCATGCATCACCAGTGTATCAGTATAGGCTATGAGATCATCGATTTCATCATCAAAAATGACGGTATTGATGGCTACATACACTAAAACACCACGCAGATGTGCGTAGGTGATGACATCAAATAATGTCTCATCATCAAAATTATTGGCATATGCACGCGCACCAAATCGTTTGCCAGCGAGATAGATTGCATCTGCACCTGCATTGATGGCACCAATCATCGCTTCTTTCGATCCAGCGGGTGCTAATATTTCATACTTCTTCACGTAGACACCTCAAATAAACCTACATTATTATAACAAATTCATTGGGAAAAAAGATGATTTATATGATCGTTTTTACGTTAAGATTCGACAATTTTTTCTGTTTCTTTCCACAAGCGCTCAATGTAATCATCTCGGTATGTGATAGGATTGGATTTTTGTAACATGCCATCTTTAAAGTAATGCCCTGACAAAGAGATATAGGATGGATCAGTGGCAATCTTAACCATGAAAGTCGCTGGATAATAGGCATCTGTTCCCGTAGATACACGCCACCGCCAAATAAGAGCTGCTAATCTTGATGTATTTTTTAAACCAATTTCAGTTTTCACAAGACCAGGATCGATGGCAAATATGGGCAAATGTGGGTAACGCTTCGCAAATCCTTTGACAAAAAAGACATTGTAAAGCTTAGAGCGTTTATAACCTTTCAAAATGTTGTAGCATCTTTTATTTTGTAAATTATTAAAGTTAATGGATGCGCGATAGTGTGAAAGTGAACTTACCACAAGAATTCTTGGATCTTTTGATTTTTCAAGTGCAGAAACAAGTCCAAGTGTCAGCATATAAACTGAGAGGTGGTTGGTTGCAAATGTTATTTCGTTACCATCTTGATTGAGATGAAGACCCGATGATACAATACCCGCGATATTCATCAACAGATCAAGACGCCCTTGATACGTTTCATTTAATAGATCATGAATTTGTGATAGGACTTGCTGAACGCCAGCTTTATCGGAAAGATCACCCATCACGATCTTGAGCTTGCCACCATCTTGAATATCTTTCATGTCTTCGATAAGCCGATGGGCTCTTTCTTTTGAGCGCGCAACAGCGATGACATCCACTTTGCCTTTCAGTAAAAGTTCAACGTTTGCTTTACCGATACCGGAAGTAGCTCCAGTGACAACAGCTATTTTTTTCATATCAACACCTCACCATGAATATACCATGTTTTTCATGCTTTTGCATGGATGATCCTCGAAAAAGAAAAGGCCCGAAGACCTTTATTTCTTTTGAAAAACCGCGATTCTCTTATTGTCACAAAATATCATATGCCATCCCATACGTTGGGCGATGATTTTAAGTGTTTTGGGTGTGTATAAGATGACGTGGGTTATATCCCTGATATAAAACCATTGATCAAATGTATCAAGATCCATCGGCCTAAAAAGCGTCATGATGGAAAGATAACCCTGTGGACAAATCAACTGATTGATATGCTCAAAACTCGCAATGGGATGATGGAAATGCTCAAAAACTTCGGTTGAAATCACCATATCATACGTTTTTTGAGGTTGATCAGGATAGAAAAATGGGTCATAGAGATCGACATCATAGTTCATCTCATTAAGTATCGATTGGAGTACAGGAGTAGGTCCACATCCGTAGTCAAGAAGATGGTTGACATCAAATGGTGTTATCGCTAGATGGATAAAGTTTTTCAAATAAGTGACATAGTGTTGATTATCAAGGTTGTTTTGATGTGCTTGATATCGTCTTTTTTCTTCTTCTAATGACGGATAATGATCGATATCTTTGAAACAAACCTCACAGAATGGACACACATAAAATCTAAGTTTTTCATCAGGATGCAGGTGAGGTCTCGTTTCATGTTGACAGATAGGACATATCATGATCTGTTTTTTAAAACAGCAACCGATTCTTCGAGTATAAGTCGTAATTCAGATAAGTTGATATCTGCCAGTTTTTGGATGTACAAGCATCCCACTCCTTTGGTATGTTTACCCAAACCATCGAAAACTTTACGATTGACTTCAATGGATAGATAGAGTGTGATGGCACTTTTTCTTACCGCAAATCCTATTAAAAAATAATCGATATTTCTTCCAGATGCATATGTCAAATTGATAGCACCAAATCCAATGATAGAATCCCCCCACATCACAGGGTTTTCATGTGTGATATCTTTCATCAAATCAATTAATACGTTTGCATCTTCACGTTTCGGCAAAGTGAGTGCATTCAAATACTCTTCAACCGAGCGTTTTGTTGCTTTTGTCTTTAATTCAGCCATAGATATTCCCCCCCTTAGAATATAATGAGAATCACATGATAAATAATTGGCACTAAAAGTGCTGGAAGCATATTCGCTACTTTGATGCGCTTAAGTTCCATGAAATTGATGCCTATGCCTATTAAAAGAATATTTCCCACCATCGACAACGAGCGGATGATCTCAGGTGTCATTAATTCGGCACCAAACATGGCAAGAACAGTGATAGCACCTTGATAAATCAGCACACTGATGGCTGAAAATATGACGCCTATACCCAGTACGGATGCTAAAATCATGGCTGTTACAAAGTCAAGCGCACTCTTAATGAGCAGTGTAGTTATATCGCCAGAGATACCATCTTGAATTGAACCGACAATCGCCATCGCACCGACACAAAAGATCAGGGTTGCTGCAATAAATCCTTTTGCAAGTGGAGGAAGGTTATACTTCTTTTCAATGCCTTCAGCCCAGTTATTTAATCGTCCTTCAATATCAATCCATTCACCAACCATCACACCTATGACCAAGGATATAATGATTAAAAGATCATCAGATGTGAATAAATCACCATTATCAATGGTAAAAAAATCTTTTAAAAACCACCCGAGTGATAGGGCAGTAAGTCCTAAACCTAATGCAACCATCACACCTTTTTGCATGCGTTCAGGCAAACCTTTTTTAAAGATAACGCCAATCAAGGTGGCGATGATAATAGCTGCTGCATTGATTAATGTTCCCATAAACACCTCTATGATGACTCAATACTTTCATTATAAAGCAAATTCATTAAAAAAAGAAAAACATACCCCTTAAAAAAAGGTTGACATGACGTCAACCTATTTTACCAGGGAAGTGGATGATCCTTGATGTCACTCTCATAGAGTTCAATCATCTTCTTTTTCATTTGAGGATCCAACACGAATTGTGCATGTTTGATGTGATCATCGAGTTGATCCATGTGTCGCATACCAGGAATAACTGCAGTCACCTGTGGATAAGACAGGATAAAAGCAATCGCGTATTTTGTTAAATCTTCTGCGTGTGTAATCTTTTTGAGTTTTGCAACAAGATCTGCACGTCTTTTAATCGTATCATCATCCCAGCGCATGCGAATCCCGTCAAATTCAGAGAATTCATCGTATTTTCCGGTTAACCACCCTGAATCAAGTGGAACTTTGGTGATGATGGAGATACCCTTCTTCTTTGCTCGTGAAAATAGTTTTGAAACATCTTGGAAAAAGATATTAAACAAGATCTCAATGATATCCACATCGATATGTTCAAGGACAGTTTCCATCTCTTCATAGGTATCGATGGATACACCGTATGCCTTGATGAGACCTTCTTCTTTTAATTTCTTCAATTCTTGTATATGAAGCGTTTTTCCTTCGAGAATATCGAAACCTGGATTATGTAAAACAATACTATCCAAATAATCGGTCTGTAGACGTTCGAGACTATCTGTCACTTGCTTGCGTAATGAAAAAACTGAAAAATCGGTTTCTCCATCCGCTGTGTGCCCAAATTTGGTATTGATCACAACCTGTTCACGTTGATCTTTGGTGGCCATTCCAATGATGGATTCACTCATACCTGAAGCATAACCTGGAGCAGTGTCAAAAAACGTGATGCCAGAAGCAATCGCGTGTTTCACCATCTCGACACCATCTTCGATCGACATATACCCCCAAAATTCAGTATTACCGAGTTGCCATGCACCAAAGCCTAGGCGATTGATTTTTTTCCCTGTTTTAGCATATTCGACTTTTACCATAAAAACCTCCGTCGTCTCTTTATATTTTATCATGTTTTTTTGAACTCACTCCAAAAGAAAGTGCGTTTGTGTTACAATACATGAGAGGTGTTAAGATGATTTTGACAAAAAAAACACTCCCAATTCCTACCAGTAAGGATGAACGAACGCTTAGAATTCTTTTGCCTGATGATTATGAGATCAGTCAAAAAACGTATCGGGTCATGTATTTGCACGATGGACAAAACTTATTTGAAGATGCAACGTCTTATTCAGGACATGCTTGGCAAATTGGAGAAACATTGGTGAAACTGGGAATAGTCGATATGATTGTTGTCGGTATCGATAACTCTGATTTGCGTCTTTTTGAATATTCACCATGGCCATGTAGCCCTGATGTTAAACGTCAAGTGAAAATAGAAATTGGTGGTCTTGGAGATGTCTATGCCAAATGGGTGATCGAACAGGTCAAACCGT
>DIKN01000080.1 GCA_002424575.1 Acholeplasmataceae bacterium UBA5617
ATGATGGACACCAATCACTTCTTTTATTTTACATGATTTCTATTCAAGAAAAAAGATGAAGATTGCTCTTCATCTCAACTTTTTAATTGATATGTAAAACAAAGGATACGGTATCATCGGTCGATGTGATCACTTGATTGATATCAATCGCAATATTCATGCTGCCACCTTGATGCCACTGATAAGAACCTAAATTGATTGAACCTGTTCTCAACATATCTGAAAGCGTGAATGCATTGTTGCCGGGCATCGAGTTGTTCTTATCCACTTCAAGGATATCAATAAAGAAGTCTGAATCACCATCGTTATTGTACATGAAGTATCCATCCCAGAATCCTGCACCAGGATAGAGTCTCGCATCGACATGATAGATGACAAGCCCTGCATCATCTGGAACATAATGAGCACTTAAATGGGCACCATAAAGCCCTTCTGGGGTATAAAACATGATGATGATAAACTCATCAAAGGCATTACCATCATCAAAATCGGTTGAACGATAAGGAATGACAATCGCACTTCCTATTCCGTCTGTATCGATCGCATAAGATTCCAATATGACTTCGTAGGAACCACTGACTGCAACGTATGGTTGTAACCATCCAAGAAGTAACTTGGTTGCAGGTCCATGATCTCCAGCATTGTAATCCATCATATCAAAACCACCTAAAGGACCGTAATCATAAGTGAATGAATAATAATCAATCAATCCCATCAAATGACCTAATTCATGAATATACGTTTCTGCATTGACTGCTGGATTGCCATACGGTAAATCATCATCAACGAAATGATAACTCGCCCAAAAGTAATATTCAAAAGACTTATTATCAAGCTTTAGATTTGCTGCTTCGCCATATTGTGCGGTATAAACCCAAGCCCACCATGGATTGACATCGTAATCATACATCACAGAATAGATAAAGATGACTGAATCGATATGACCATCGTTATTGCTATCATAGTCTGCGAAATTGATCGATGCATCGAGGGCGAGTAGTGCTTCCTTGATCGCATATTGATCGCCTTCATCGCTATAGTTCTCATAGTATGTCTTGGTATTGGTTGTCGTATATTTGTTTGAAATCACAAAGTTAATATCAAGTATGCCGTAACTGCTCTTTTGATAAAACGAGGATACCGATTCCCAACCGGTTGCTGAGGATATTCCATTGAAAACTAAATCGAGTTTTGTTTGATAATCACTTGGAAAAGGTACACCATTGATTTCAACAGGGATGACTAAAACATTATATGATCCCGTCGAAGGTAAACCTGATTGTCCAAATTGACTCACCTCAAACTGATTAATGGTCTGACGTGCCCCTAATGGGCTGAGTTCGATCTTTTCAATGACAGGGTCAAACGCCCAAACGATCAGGTTAGCTCTTTCTCCATCTGCTGAAACGATAAGTGCATACGCTAAATCATCGTTGATCGCATAGACGTAGACATTTTGAAGATAGAGTGCTGTCAATTCATCGTTTAAAACAAAACCATTGGCAAAGACTTCATTTAAATAGAGATTGATACGATTTTGATAATCTGTGTGTGCATAGGCTCCTGAAATGATATACTGTTTCCCCACATGGCTTAACTGTATCTGTGTTAAAGTTTCAAGTTCAGGAATGATTGTTGAAAGTGAGGATGCGTTAAGTTCTACTTTTAAAACATCCATCATCTCTGACCACGATGCAAATAGATTGGGTTCAACGGTTTGATAGAGTTTGACATTGGAAATCTTAAACTGCCCACCGTTATTGGTTGAACCCGATCCTGGGAATACCAATCTAAAATAGGAAGTATTGATACCAGCAATCGTGATGGTCACCACATCCGTTGAAAGTTGTGTATAAAAATCACCACCGGGTAGATCAACCCATGAACCGCTTTGATAGATTTGAAGTTTTGCACCCTGAAGTCGGGTAGAAAACCCATCTCTTGCTTCGATATCAAAAACGATTTGATAAATGGAATTCCCTAACGTATCGATTTCCAAATAGGCTAAAGCATTAGGGGTATTGGACACATCGGATGCAAAGATGATACCATTGGTCAATCCTGTAGGCGGCGTGCCTGTGATGTTTGCTAAATAACTCGCTCTAACGATAACTTTCCCGTTTGAGTCACCAAACTGCAAGTGCTTATCAACATTTTCCCGATAACTGGTTGTTAATACAGTCGTTGTGTGTTGAACATTGAATGCATAGTATAGAGAGAGATCACCATAACCCGGATCAACAATCTCTCCATAGATTCCGATACCGTAGACAATCTTTCCGGGATAAGATTGATCATCGGCATAGACATAGATGAAATAATCGCCTAGAATCCATGATTCTTCATCATCATCGTAAGCTAATGAAGCTTCCAGCAAAGCGATGTATGCATCCGCATCCGCTTCATCCCAATCAAAGAAATCCACATACACTTCACGGAAAGAACCTTCACTATAATCCAAGATGAGCGCATCACTTGATGTGATTGCAGGCATCAGTTTGTAGATATCAAAACCAAAGAGATCATTAAGTTCACTTGAATCAAAAGGTGATTGTGGATCTTCTTCAGATGATTTTTCACCATAAATTCCAATGCCATAAACCGTCTTACCTGGATAGGTTTGATCATCTGCATAGACGTAGATGTAGTAATTCCCGAGAATCCATGATTCTTCAATGTCATCCCATAAGTAGGTGGCATCCAGTAAGTCGATATACGCATCAGCGTCCGCTTCACTCCAGTCAAAGATATCGAGATAGACTTCCATGAAGTTTCCTTCGCTGTAATCCAATAAAATGACATCAGATGTTACAAAAGATGGCATGGATCCATAAATATCATAACCAAAAATACCGTTGAGTTCTGTCGGATCATACGGTGTTTTGACGTTGAGTGGTGTTCCTTGATAGGTGGCAACATAGATTAGATCACTGGTTGCGGTATTAACGATGGGTGTCCAACCGATAAAGGTAAAGCTTTCTGTTGGTGAATTGGGACGAACGGGTAATGAACCATCGTAACTTGGTGTCGTGCCATGTGCGACAAGGTCTGTCTCTAAGATACTTCCATCATAATTCTTCCAGGTGATAACATATTCAATCGGTGCCCACTTTGCATAGATCGTGATGTTTTGTGTCGTACCTTGAACTAAGCCTGTCACAGGTGTTGTGAAACTAGGATTAGCATACCAACCATCAAAGAGATACCCTGTGCGTGTTGGTTCTTGATAAGTCCAAGCATCATCAACAGTAAATGATGTGGCATGACTCGGATGATTGGTTCCACCGTTTAGTTCATAGGTAAGTGAATATGTGATGTAAGCCCATTTTGCATAAAGTGTCACATCATCTTTAATCTCTTGATCAACCCA
Source organism: Acholeplasmataceae bacterium UBA5617 (assembly GCA_002424575.1). Classification (GTDB taxonomy): domain Bacteria; phylum Bacillota_I; class Bacilli_A; order Acholeplasmatales; family Acholeplasmataceae; genus Peloplasma. The sequence continues at coordinate 3,371 of DIKN01000080.1, forward strand.
TGATGTTGATGTTAGAGGAACTTCAAATGTATCTTGGTCAAAGAACCAACCGACGAACGTAAATCCTGCTTTCGTCGGATGTTGAGAGATAATAAAAATCTCACCTTCTGTGTAGGTGATCGATTGAACTTCTGATCCTCCATTGCTGTTAAAAGACACGTTAAATGAGATGGTTTGTTGGCAGGCAACAATAAAAAGAATGAGTCCTAAAACGATGAAACTTGATAACCATTTACGAAACATAATGTACCTCTTTTGTTGATGTTGTAATGATGATTGTATCATATTTGAACACAATTTCAAATAAAGAATCTTTATTTTAAATAAAAGATGCCTTTTATCATATTCGTCATAAAAAGTAATAAATAAAGGCACACTTATTGTTGCATAATGATGGGTAATCACGGGTCAAATATATGCTAAAATTTAGGTTATAAATCATCATCAAACGAGAGTTTATGAGGTACTCATTTAAACAATTTTAGCCCTATATTATTACATCGCACATGATTTTTAGGACCTATTAAGTTTATCCTATTCGTCTTGCATATCATATTAATTGCTCAGTTTAAACACAAAAGGTGGTGCAATGTGCATCACCTTTATTCATTCCATAGTTTTGTGCTTCCTCGAACGATAAGCTTTGACTTCACAACTTTCGATTCAGTTGTCCGCGCATTTGCTAAAATGTCTTTCATAATCAGATTCGCTGCAATTTCACCTTTTTTAGAAATATATTGGCGAATCGTTGTTAACCCTGGAGATGTGAACGATGCAGCTTGAATGTCATCAAATCCTACAATCGATAATTCATCAGGTATTTTTCGTCCAGAATCCTGGCATGCTTTCATAATACCTAGAGCAACGATGTCTGCATCCACCACAAGTGCAGTGAGTTCTATTTTATCTTTCATTAATTGCTGAGCTAATGCAATGCCACCTTCAAAGGTAGTTAACGTTTCAAAAATCCAATCATTATTCACCTTCAGATTGGCTTCAAGCATGGCTTTTCCATAACCCAAGTAACGATTATTGTGGATAGGTGATTCCTTGATGGATCCTCCAACAAACCCTATCTTCTTGTGCCCTAAAGTAATTAAATGCTTGGTAGCAAGATACGAACCTTCAGCATCATCCGTGTTGACTGAATGAAAATCATTGGCGTAAGATTCATACACGTCTGTCAATACGGTAGGTATATTTAATGCTTTGACTTCTTCATAAATATCTGGCGGATACGACCCAAGTAAAATAATACCATCGAGTCCCCGGCTTTGAATCCAGTTTTTATATTTCCCTTTAACTTGAATCCCAGAAAGTAAGATGTCATACCCATAAGATGAAATGACCTTATGAATTTCCCCTAAATATTCGGCAAAGAATGGGTTGGTTTCAAGAAGAGTTCCTGTTGTATCACTGGGAGCAATCAAAGGAAGTGTGACACCAATCAATTTCGTCTGACCGTTAGATAAGGATCGAGCATTGATACTTGGTATATAATCTAAGTCAGCCATGATGTCACGGATGCGTTTTTTGGTTTGTTCCGATACTTTACCGACATCATTGATTACATAAGAAACGGTTGCTGTTGAAACACCCGCAAGGCGTGCGATTTCAGCAATATTCGTCTTTTTCGTCATGCTCTTCACCCTCCTTCAGCCATACTTTATCCTCATTATACACTAGAGTAAGGATAAAAGTTCACGGATGTCATCAAAACGATAATCCGCATATATTGATTTTCGAGCATCCGATAAAGCAATAGATTTCATACCTGCACGCTTCGCTGCCTCAATGCCTGCTTCGGCATCTTCAACGACAAGGCAACAAGATGAAGATACGTTTAATTTTTCAGCAGCTTTTAAGAAAACATCAGGAAAAGGTTTTGAGCGTGTAATATCATTTCCATCTGCTATGGCGTCAAACATACCCGTTAATCCAATATATGCCAAGATGGTTGGTGCATTCTTTGATGATGAACCAATCGCAACTTTGATACCTTTTTCTTTTAAATGATGAAGCACTTCAATCACGCCAGGTAAGACATCGTTGGGTGAAAGGTTTTTGAGTAATGAACGATATATCGTGTTTTTCAATGTTGCTAAATGGTCTTTTTCCTCAAGAGTATACTGTTTATGTCCCTTTTCGAGAATGATATCCAATGATTCCATTCTCGATACACCTCTTAGTCGATTGTTGATGGACTCATTAAATTCAATATGTTCTTGATCAGCAATAGTTTTCCACGCTTCATAGTGCAACCGATCGGTCGATACGATCACACCATCCAAATCAAAGATGAACGCTTCAATCATGTTAGAACCTCCTGGATGGTTGCATCTTGTTGTGAGATATCAATCTTATACTGTTTTTTTCGATATTTGATCTGAAAAGATAGCGATTCAAAGGATGGAGGAAGTTTAGGATTGAGGGTGATATGATCGGTGAAATTAAGTCCTGCAAATCCATACACAGCCGTCATATATGCACCACCGGATGCAGCAGGATGTGTTCCTCCAATGTATACACCTCCAGCATAATGTTTCGATTCCCCTGTAAGATCGATGCTTGCTGATTTCATAAAGAGAGGATAAGCATACGAAGGGTTACCGATCATGCATGATGTCAAAGCATACATGCTGGCAGATAATGATGAGCCGTGCTCGGTTCTTGGTTCATAGTATGCCCAATTCTTACGGATGATGTGTTGATCATAACGATCTTTAAAGAGATAAAGCATGGTGATCACGTCGGCTTGTTTGATAATCTGCGTATCACCGGCTAGTCCTGCACCACCTAAGTATTCATGGGGATGAAGTTTCTGATCTAAAAGTTCTTTTTTGGCAATATCACGATGCATAAAATAGCCATCAAATTGCTCAATGAGCCCATTAGGATGGATAGGTTGAATATAGATTTTATGTACCATGTGACGAATGAGTTCAAGCGATTCATGGAAATGAAGGCGATTGACAAGATCATCGAAGAAAGGATCATTTTTTCTATGATAATCGGATTCGTAATGGAGTATCGTCTCAAAAACCATGTGTACAAGCTGATTCGTGAAGGCATTATTGTGGACACGTTCATGATATTCATCGGGTCCCATGACATCTTTAAGTTCAAAGCGATCTTTAAGTAGTGCATGTTGACCATAGTCAAGGTAGAATCGTCCAACTTCAAGAAAAATTTCTAAAGCACCATCAGAAAGGATCGTATAGTCTTGTGTGTGATGAATGTAACGATTGATCGCATAAACAATATCACCAGAGATATGAATCTGTTTATCTTTAAAATAGGTTCTTACTTTTCGATGAGTGAAGACATCGGTCACGTTGTAATCGGTGCATGCATCATAACCATTTTCTTGAGATTCCCATGCATAAAATGCACCTTGATATCCATAATAAGCCGCCTTTTCTTTGGCGCCTTGCAAACCTTCAATTCGATATTCGATGATATGTCTTGCACTCAAGGGGTCTGTGTTTAAGTAAAAAGGCAGCATGAAAATTTCGGTATCCCAAAAAATAGCTCCTTTATACGTCTGACCTGAAATCCCTCGTGCTGGGATTGATAATTTAGGTTTTCGATTGGGTGATAAGAGCAACAGATGATAGATGGAATAGCGAAGTGCACGCTCAGCATTATCATCACCTTTAATCTTTATATCTGCGTATTCCCACTTCTTTTCCCACGCAGATTCATGATCTTTGAGCAGTTGATCAAAACCCATCTCAGATGATTCATGAAGGGTCGATGTCAGTTCATCAATGGTTTGATCAACGCCAATGATCGATATCGTGTCAATAATATACGTTTGATTTTGTTGTGTTGTTATTTCAAATAATTGATAGACGCCTTCATCGAATGAAAGGTAAGTGTTCATCTTTTGATGGGGTATGACATGTTTGAGCACATGAATATGATACCCTTTTTCATGGGTTGTCCCCAACATCGACAGATAAGGCATCTCACCTTTTTGGATATGTTCGAGATGAGGTCCGTGGATATCCCAAATCGCTTGATCAATACCTGTTTTGATTGTCAATGTCATCGGTTGATCTGTTTTAATCATGGTTCTTGTCACCATCAACCTTTCATGATTGATGGATACAAATCGACTGGATTGCCATTCAAGTTGAACACCATCGATGGAAAAGATGGTTTTTCTTGACATTACGGCATGTTTCATATCGAGACATTGTTCGTGATATGTGGGATCTTGAGTCAGCAAAGATATCTCTTTATGGTTGACGAATAGCGTTGTATAAAGTGGGTTAAAAGCATTAACGGGTTCTCGCCAACCTTCTCCTACTTGATCATAAACAAAGGGTAGATTGATCGCGACCAATTGATCTTTTCTAAATTCATCAAGTGTTCCTCGAACACCCAACAATAAATGACCAATCAAAAATTGGTTCCCGTGGTGGATGATTTTCTCTTGTTGAAATCCTAGTTCTTTAATAGTCCATGACATGTAGTGTTGTCGTTCCTTTATCAAGATGATAGATTTGATCATAGATCATGATGGGTTCGTTAAGTGCTCGATCGAGTGTGAGTGTTATCGACTCGTGTGTGACATGAACCTTGATTGTTGATCCAAAATAATGAATTGAAAATGCGTAGTTTGTCCATGTTTTTGGACATGTAGGTGCAAGTTTTAAGATGTCACCATCACTTCGTAATCCACCGAAACCGTAAACAATATTGACCCATGCGGCAGCAATCGATGTTAAGTGTAGGCCTTCTTTTGCGTTTCGATTGTAATCATCGATATCCATCCGTGTTGCAAATCCAAAGAAATCCAATGCCTCTTGCTGATAGCCAATTTCGTTAGCCAAGATTGAATGGATAGAGGGCGATAGTGATGATTCGTGAATCGTTTTCGGTTCATAGTAGTCATAATTTGCTTTTTTCGTTTCACGGTCAAACCGTTGATTATATAAAAACATGAACATCAGTACATCGGGTTGCTTAATCATATCATTTCGATAGATACGATCATAACTCCAATGTGCATAAAGTGGAAAATCAGTCACAGGGATGGCATGAATGTCGATGTGGGGAAGATCGTGAAAACCTTCGTGCTGTTCATAGATTTTTGTCTTAGCATCATAAGGAATATACATCTTGTCGACTTGATCTCTCATCACATCGAGTTCATCATCTTTCACATCGAGTGACTGCATCACCTGTTGAACATGAGGTTCATGTTGATAAGTCGCATAGACTTCAAGAAAGTATTTCATTGATTCTTTGCCCAAAAGATTGGTATACGCATTATGATTCACCATCATTTGAAACTCATCTGGACCCATGACTCCGTAATATCCAAACTTGGTTTGATCATGATTATATTGTCCACGAGACGAGAAAAACCGCGCAATTTCAACAAGCATCTCGAAGCCGTAATGGATTAAGAAATAAATATCTTTCGTATTCTTGACATAATGCCAAATCGCATAAGCTACTGCACTTGTGGGTTGGAATTGAAGTGATGCGTGCTGCCACAAATCACATGCTTCATCACCATTGAGTGTCGCAATCGGATAACATGCTCCCCTGCAATCCAGTTCTTTTGCACGTCGACGTGCTTGATTGAGCGTGTTATAGCGAAACATCAGGAGATTTTTCGCTGCTTTAGGATTGGTGAATAAGTAAACGGGAAGACAGTACGTTTCTGAATCCCAAAAAGCATGACCAGAATAGGCTTCGCCGGTTAAACCTTTGGCACCTATATTGTTTTCTTCAGAAACACCTTGATAGGTATTGACCAGTTGAAAAAGACAAAACCGGATACCTTGTTGGTTGTATGGATCCCCTTCGATGGTGATATCATGTTCATTCCAGTAGGTTTGATAGAAATCACGATTCATCTTAAGTGTTTTCTCAAAAGATGCTCCTTCAAAAAGACATGCTGCTTCCTCTTTGAACTGTACTATTGTTTTGACCATCTTTTTATCGATCAATGAGACCATGTTTTTTTCAATGATGACTTCTTGATTGAGATCAAAGGATAATGTCTCAACATTAAGACGATTTTCATATCGATAGGATGATGTATAGGGCACATTGCAGTCGAGTTGATACGCAGAAAAGACGTGCTGTCTGGTGGTTGTTTGAGCGAGTGTGTAACCACGATCATATGCTTTAACATCCCAAAAGCCTGGTTGTCCCCAATGCTTGACGTCGGTATCAAGACCGATTTCAATACGAAATTGTCCGTTGAATTGAAGGGGTTTGATCATGATCATCTGATGTGATAACTGATAGGTTTGCATATTTAAAATGCGTTTAAATGTGATTTCAACCCAATCTTTAATGCGATAACTTCTCGTCGATTCACCTGTTTTAAAATCGAGTGTACGCACATAATCACTGATCTGTTTGGGATCAAAAACAAAGACTTGATCATCAAATATCAAACGTGTATAAAAGATGTTGGTTGCGTTCACCATGTAATGTAGTTTGTCTGAAATGCCTTTATAATGACTTCTTCTGATATCTTTTGGTATTTCATAGATACCATTAAAATAACTTCCAATTAACGTATCTTTGGGGTATCCTTCATCAAAGAAACCACGAACTCCCATGTACTCGTTGGACAATGAAAAAAGCGATTCAGATACGACTGCTCGTTTCTCATGAAATCCGATTTCTTTTAATTGCCAGGGATGTACTTCTAAATAACGTTGTGCAATTTTTGCCATATAAATCTCCTTTTGTCTGAATCGACACGATCATTTGATAAAGGGATAATACGTGAGTAAATCATAACGATGCGAAAGATGCATCTGTGTACGTGCTTGTTTTAATATGACATGATCATCTTGTTCAGAAAAGATGACATCAGGATGATTGTGATCAATTTCAAATGTATAACCATAATTGATCAGTTCTTGAACGATGGGATGATCGGGGATGATGTTTGTTTTGATGCATGCAGCAACAGCTGATTGCATGTTTCGTCTGTTTTGATCAAATAGATAGATTGTGCCTTTCATATGAAGGTAACATACTTCATCAATGACAACATCGTGGTTCACTAAAACTCTGACGGGTGTTCCATCGACATCAACATGAACTAATTTCTTAGATCCTAAGTGTTCACTGTATACATATCGTCCTTTGATACCGTCACCTTCATCAGTTATGATCACATCTTGTGGTCGAATCGCTAGATAGTGAGGAACTCGTGTTGATTGTTTGATCACGTGAAGTGTAGAGTCAGGGATATCGATCGCATAGGATCCGATATATAAGGTTTCATTTTGGTATGAAACGTTAAAAAGATTGATCTCGGGGGAGCCGATAAATTGAATGACATCGAGGCTGATGGGATCGTGGTACATTTGCATCGGTGTTCCAACTTGAATGATTTCTCCATCTTTCATCAGGACCAAGCGATCAGCAAGCGCCATCGCTTCAGTTTGATCATGGGTCACATAAATTGAAGTAATCTTCATGTCTTTTTGGAGTCGAGAAAGTTCAGCACGCATACCCGCACGCAACAGCGCATCTAAATTGGAGAGCGGTTCATCAAACAAAATCAATCGTGCCTGATCGACCAGCGCACGTGCCAATGCAACACGCTGACGTTGTCCACCTGAGAGTTGATCAGGATAACTTCCCAGTTTATTGACAAGATGGAGGATGCGAGCAACCTCTTCAACACGTTCTTTTTGTTCAACTTTTGTTAATGTTTGATTCAGAAGTCCAAAGGAGATATTTTGTTCCACTGTCAAATGAGGTAACAACGCATAGTTTTGAAAAACAAAACTGAGTTGTCGTGTTGATGGATCTTGATCGTTTTGGTAAGTCCCATTGATCCATAACTCACCTTCATTAATCTCTTCAAGACCCGCTATCATGCGAAGCATCGTCGTTTTTCCTGAACCGGATGGACCTAAAAACACCAAAAACTCGCCATCAAAGATCTCAAGGGAAGCATCTTTAATGACCAAGACTTTTTTCTGATAGGCTTTATGAATATGTCTGAGTGAGATATTGCTCATCCAAACCTCCTACTTGATTCCAGTGGTTGCCACATTGGATGTGATCCGTTTTTGGAACACAAAGAAAATGATCATCGGTGGAATCATCGTGAATAACAAGAGTGTTAAGAACTGATCAAGAGTCATGTTGTAGGTAAACAATTCGCTATGAACTCTAAATAACTTGATCATCACAGTCCAATAATTTTGATTATTGATCATGATGTAAGGTAATAAGAAATCATTCCATGCACCTGTCACACTGAAAATAGCAACGACCATCATGACAGGTGTTGACAAAGGTGTAATGATTTTAAAGAACACTTGAAGACGAGTTGCACCTTCAAGCTCAGCCACTTCAAACAAGTCTTTGGGAAGACTATCAAAGTGCGACTTAAACAACAAAAAATTAAACGGTGATGCTCCTGCAATCAACCAAAAAGGTAGAAGAGTGATGATTGTAGATTGAACCTGCCGGAGTGACATGCCTGTTAAAATCGCAATCCATTCATAGATCTTCATGATGTTGGCATAAAGAGGAACGAGTGCAACCGCAGGTGGAATGAGCATTGATCCTAAAATCATATAAAAGATGATGCGATGACCTTTAGGTTTTAACACAGACACCACATATGCAAGTAACCCATTAAACAAAATTGAACAGATCGCAGCTCCCAATGAAATCAATAAAGAATTGGAAACATTGCGCATGATTTCTGTTTTTTGCATGACGATAAGAAATTTACCAACATGAAATGATTGCGGTAAAAAAGTGTAGTTTTCTGGACGTTGTAAAAGTTCATTGCTTTCTTTAAATGATGTCACAAACAACCAAACAAATGGCATTAAAACGAGCAACATCATCACGCATAGTAAGATATACATCACGTAATATCCGATACGACGCGATGCTTTCTTGTAATCTGAATAAGTTAATATGCCTTCTTTTTTGGATTGAAACAAATTCATTTCAAAACGTTTTGTTCTCTCAAATAACCGATGAAATTGAAGAGAAATCCATGCCATAACGGATGTAATCTTCGTGCGATTGAGGAATCGCTTCAAGTTAACAATCAGCCATTGACTCGCTTTTTTGATGGATATCATCACACGATGATCCAATCTCTTCTCATGTCTTTCGATGTGTTTTAAAAGTTCTTCTGCTGACATATAGATCTTTGTCTTCGATGCATGTTTCGATGTTTTCTTATCAAAATAAAGATAAACATAGGTAAACCCAAGGAGAATGAGCATCGTGATCACACCAAGTGCTGCGGCTTGACCGGTGTCCTGCGTTGTATAAATTAACTTATATATCAAAAGACCAAGCGTATTCGCCGAATCATTCGTCTGTCCCATAAAAATCATCGGTTCATAAAAGATCTGAAAGACAGAAATAATCTGTATGATGAGCAAGAGCTTAACATTGGATAAAAGCACTGGTAAAGTGATGTATCTTAGTCTTTTCCACACCGACAAACCTTTGATACGAGCTGCTTCATACAGACTATTATCAATCGATTGAATCGTAGCAAGATAGATCAGCATCGTCGCACCCGCAGACTTCCAGGTGAGTGTTAATATAATTAAAGGGATGGACAAGGTATCCTGACTCATCCATCGTGAAATGGGTAACCCCATTTTGGCTAAAAGGATGTTGAAGAACCCATAATCGTTGGCATCCATCATGATTTTCCATGTCAATATCACGGCGATTGCTGGTACGATATTGGGCAAGTAGAAACCTACTTTGAATAGACTCTTTGTCTTGATAATTTCACTGATGACAAGTGCCAAGATAATCGGAATAAGAAATCCGATTAATAGTGAATAGATCACATATAAAAGCGTGTTTTGAAATGCTTGGCCAAACCTTGGATCAGCAAATACACGAATGTAATTATCGAATCCATGAAATCCAAGGATTTCAAAATTACGTGTTTTTGCGAATGAATAAATCACATTTTGAACAAGAGGTCCCCAGATAAAAAAGGTAAACAAAACAAGCGATGGGATTGCCACCACCCATGCTAAGAGGTCCTTTTTCAATTTAGGTCTAGCTTGTTTGATCATGATCATATCAATCGAGTTTCTCTCTTAAATAGGATTCAAAAAGTTCTTGTTTCGCATTCAAAGATGATTGAACATCAAATCCTGGATTTTTTAAATTGACCACCACTTGATCCAAAAGTTCGTACATATACTGTGTATAATAGGGTTCTTCACGGCGTCTTGTAACAGGTAGTTGATCGTAAAAGTCTTTAAAATTATGAAATGATGTCACGTTGACATACTGTGCATTAAGTGATGCGATCAGTGTCACATATTCCGAATTGACCCAAGGACGAACTTCGGGTAAAATCAGCATGTTTTTTCGTGTTGCAGTCTGTAAACCTTCCCGCATAGCGGTCTGAGATACCTCAGATGTCTCAGGTGATCGTCCCATATACTCTAAAAATCGTATCGCACCTTCGACCGCTTCATCGGAATCATAGGCACTAAACATATAAGGGGTACCACCAAAGAGGGTATATTGTCCGCCTGGACCTGCAGGAATTGGAACAAAAGCAATCGAATTTCGATTCATACCACCCTGTGTGATCACATTTGAGATGACATCATTACCTGCGATAGCCATTCCGATTTGACCATTACCCAAACGGGTTGCCCATTCCGAATAATTCATGTTACCGATTGGAACAAGTTCATGATCATAAAAAGATTTCAAAAAATTCATCGCGGTGACAGCTTGAGTGCTGTTTAGATTGGCATGGATTTTTCCATCTTGTCCTTCAACTTGTAGTGATGCACCGAATGCCCAAGCATAATTGGAATACTGCCAACCCCCATTTTTATCGACATTTAAGATGATGAGTCCATCAACTCCAGCAACATCTTTAATCGTTTGAGCGTATGAAAACAGCTCCTCCATGGTCTGTGGATATCGCTTTTCAGAGGGATTATTGACATTGACGATATCATAGATTCCATCAGAATTGTCATCTTCAACTAAACCTGCATCAAAGAAAACATCCAAATTGATGATGAGACCTAGTCCATATCCATCTCTTGGAATACCATAAAGACGGTTATCAAAGGTTAAATACTCTCTTAGAGCGGGGTCCATTTTGTCATACCATCCAAGATCGTTCACAATATCGGTGATATCTTTAGCATGTCCACCTGAAACAATCATTTGCGGTTCTGTAAACCAAGTTTGAAAAACGGTAGGTAATGTTTTCGAATTCGCGCGTGCATAAAAAGCCTCAACGGAATACGTAAACGGTTCACCGATGATTTCATATTCAGGATAATCTTCTTCGAAGCGAGCTTTCCATGTATTAAACATTTGAACATCATCTGTGTTTGCTGATTCTGGCCACATCCCGATGACAACTTCAATTTTTCCACTGGGTTTGCATGCAACAAACATCATCATGCTGATGAGCATCATGAATAAAATTCCAACTTTTCTTTTCATAGTCTTCTCCTCATGTTTTTATTGTACACCGCATCATGCAATAAAAACATGCGATTTCTCCCCCTCCTAAAGGAAGAGGAGAAATCACCTTATGTTTTATTTATATAGCCGGTTGATCCACAAACAAGCGCATTTGATGACCATAAACATTGACCGATACACTCAGATTGTCGATAAGTACACCGCCATTGTTGATATGGAAACCTAATACTTGTAAACCGTTGGGATTCGCAACATAATCTGCAAGGTTGATGGTTACTCTCATGTAATCGTTACCCATCGAGGTGACAACACCATCTGTGATGAGTGTACTCCAGTTCACGATGTTTCCATCACCGAGTTCAAGTCTAAATGAGTCTGCATTATTACCTGTCGCAAGTTTCACATCAAAACTTAAGAAGTTAGCACCTGCAACCTTGGGTGATCCAAAACGAACGGTTGCATAACCTGTGGTGACCAAATTGATCTGTCCATTATTCACGAGTGCCCATTCGCCCCACCAATATTTATTGCCATCATTGGTTGGCGTTGCTGCAAAGTCTTCTTCGAGCAATGGATATTGCCCTTTATTGGCATCATTCCATTGGAAGGATAGATTATCAATATAGAAAATCGCACCATCGTTGGCTTCAATACCGAATTCGTCAGAATAGGGGAATCCTGATAATAAAGCATCGATAATGACATGTCCAGTCGATCCTACAGCGGGTAGGGTGATGGGATTACCATCTAAACCGATCAATTCAGTGTTCCACTTATGTGTACCACCCACATTGATTCCAAGATTGCCAACAACTTCAACTTTAAGATCAAATGCAATATATCTTGGTTTTGCCATTACACCGGTATGGTATTGTACATAACCTGAAGTCGCATCAAGTTTGAGCATGATGTTTCCTGCAACATCAACAAAAGATGATGCAGAACCATAGTTATTTGCCCAATACTGTGATGTACCTAACTTACCATTTGCATCGCCTGGCGTAATGCCATCCCATGTACCCCAAACGAGTTCATGATCAAAATAAGGATAATCGTTATACCATGCGAGATTGTCAAGGAGATAGATTTCACCGTTGCTTGCATGGAAACCGATCGTATCTGTGAATGCTAAACCGGATGCTACCCAGTCAATCACGTAATGATGCCATTGTCCATCTGCAATGACATGCATTGGTGCGCCATTTTCTAAAATCAATTGTCCATCTTTTGCCCATAAAGGAGCTCCTGTAGGACCTACTCTGAAGGATACAAGTGAGCCTGATGTCTCAATCTTTAAATCAAAACCTAAATAACGACCAGTACCCTTAATGCCTGTATGATATTGTGCATATCCTGTGCCATCTAGACGCAATGCCTTGTTGGTTTCACTGTCTTGTACGATGGTCGTTGGTGAATCATAAACATTCGCCCACCATTGGTTATCGCTTGTTTGACCTTGAGCACTGCCTAATGTTAAACCTTCAAAATTTGCCCACATGAAATAAGATTCTGGATTTCTGCTGGTGATTGAATTCGCAAAGAAAATCGCATCAAAACTGATTGATGAACCCGTATAATAAATTTCAAAACCAGCAAAATCGGTTGTATAACCTGGTGTTAATGTTAAATCGATGATCATGTATGTCCAATCACCATCGACATAAGGATACGCAGATAAATCTTCAGGAATTGATGGTAATCCAAGGCCTGCTTGCCATTGGTTTGCATAAACAACTGAACTAGCTTGATCATTATACGTGAGTTGTGTCATCCGTAAGTTGTTTAGGTTTGCACCATTGTTGAGTTTATATTTGAGGACTAAATAACGATATTGATGTTGATTTGCCTTTTGTGTTGAATGAACCTTATAGCTGACAAAATCACCACCGGTTGAATCTAAGGTCATAGCTCCTCCACCAATAGTAGATGCTTGTAACCCTGAATAAGAAATCAAGTAACTAAATCCGTTATCGATTGCAACAGGATTATCTGCTGTCCAGTTGGGGAGTGCACCAATCGTTTGACGATTGAAGTTATCATAAATCAAGGGATGAGCCAAATCTAATAGCGGATACTCAACCGCTTCATAATCACCGAGATAAGTTAAGAAGGATTGTGAGATTGCGACTGAAACATCTCCGTTATTGATTAATTTGTAACCGGAAACGATTTCGGTTCCTTCATAGAATTCTGCAAAGGGGATCGTGACATTGAGCCAACCACTACCGATACTTTCTGGTAGATCGATAATATCTGCAAACCCAACAGGTGTGCCCACAGTACCGTTTGAGAATACAGGAGCAATCGCTAAATCCGTAAGATCCAATACACCAGGACTATCTTGACGCATGCGAAGCACGAGGTGTGTATTGGCGATATTCGCATCACCATCGATGTATTCACCGTAGAATCCTCCAGCTTGAATGCTGACATAAGAGCCAATCGTTGAACCTACTGTACCGCTCCAATAATCACGGTTTTGTGAATAATCACTACCTTCATAGGGATATATGGGGTTAGGAACTTTCGAATAATAAGCATCTTTAATTTCTAAGATACCACTACCCGTTGTTGATGTGTTCATCAAGTGGAATCCAACCATCACTCCGGTAGCTGACACGTTAGAGTATCCGGATTTACCCACATATTCTTTGCCATCCAACGTATCGGTAATGCTGATGACGTAGTTATGCCACGTTTCATCGAGTTCACGCACATTGTTTTCAAGATCGGGATCTAATGTTTCAACAAAGGGTACCACGAGGACTTCATGATTATCATCCAATCTAAAACCGATGGCTAAATCTTCAACGGATGCTCCTGCGAAACCACGAATACGAAGCACGAGATATTGGAAAGCTGGTGCTGAACCGTTTTGACTACCCGCTTGTTTCCATAATGCACCATCTGGTGTGTTACCGATACCCCGTGAATATCCTACACGAATAAAGGGTTGATCGATTGCGATGGATGCTTGACTGATGATTTCAGATGTTAATTGACCAGATGTGAAATCATTGATCATTTGATCAAAATCCGCATTAAAAATACGACCAGCATACGTTGGTGAATTAGGAATACCGATAAAGGTATAACGCGCCTTCAATGTGATATCTGAGGTGATCGGTGTTGTGAAATTGAAGGTTGATCCATTCAACGTCCATTCTTCAAAAACGAAAGCTTGTTTAGCAGGTGCAGTTGGTAAAGTTGCCACTTCACCATCTTCAACGGTTTGTGCTGCAATCGTTGAACCACCGACTGTATCAAAGGTTACTGTGAATTCTTCAATGACGATGACTTCATTGTATTTTGCAATCAGCGTGATATCTTGTGTCACGGGTGTCGCAAAATTATACTTGGTTTGACCAAGATACCAATCATCAAACGTGTAACCTGACTTTGTAGGATTAGTAGGTCTTGAGACCGTCTGTCCTTCTTCGACTTCGACGACAACAGGAGTTGTACCGTTGTCCGCATTAAATGTAACATTGAATGTCACAGTAGGTTCGGGTGTCTCTTCAGCAGGTTTGCAACTGACAAGTAAAATCGCTGCAACGATGAAGATCATCCATTTCAAAGCACGAATACTCATTTTTTTCATATTTTCTCCCAATCACATGCATGATAGTCTGCATGTATTTTTTTTCATGTAGGCGACTATCCACCATAATGACCTTTAGTTATTCAAAAACAGAAATTTCAGAGAATTGAGCACCATAACCTCCAGGTGCGGTGTTCTCTGTAACGATCAAGATGATTGATCGCATGGATATACTTTGCGGTAACACAATTGAAACCATATTTCCAGATGCATAATCGAAGATATATGGCCGAGGTCCTTCAAAGAGATTGACCCAACGTGTCGATTGCAGTGTTGTTTCTGCAGAAAGAGAATATTTGATTTCAATGGTTTGTGTGCGCGCTGGCCAACTCGACAGTGGTGGTAAATGAAGGTTGATGATTCTAACCTGATAGGATGCTCCCATATCCACGATAATCCAACCTGGCCATACATTTTTCTTCGATTCAAAATAGGTTGTCACATCGCCATCGGTTAACTTTTCAGGGTTATACACATCTTCATAAGCATTCGCATAAGGTGTTTTACCAAAGGTTAACGATGCTGGGAAAAATTCGATATAGCGAAGGAACGGTTGATTGCTAAAGATGACACCATCATTAAAATAGAAGCGTAGCTGAACTGCAATGTAATCACCCGGTGCTAAGCGTATATCAACATAGTTATTCTTTGATGGTGAAAATTCATAGTTTTCCCCATTTAACTTCTTGGAAAATACCGGAAGTCCTGTCGTTGAACTAACGTTGGTTGCTGCATACACCGATATATTTTGCATCATGAAATACATGGAATCAGGATCGCCATATAACCGGATGGAACCGACTTTATAGGCTTGTCCAAACATGATTGAAAGTGCAATATAAGATGCTTTGGTAGCCCCCGCTTGCCAAGGTGCAGCCTTCCACATGGATGCATCATCAACTAATACATGTGACACTTCAAAACCGGATAAATCATGATTGATAAGTTGTGCTCCACCCCAGTCTTGTGTGGATACACCATAGGTTGCACGCGCTGTGAAACTTCCCGTGATTTTAGATCCTGCATAGGGAGGTTCAACGCGTGAAACTGCAAATTCAGGCACTTCAATGGCATGCTGCATGCGTGCCGGTACCACGGTTTTTTCGACCACATTATAATCCCCTAATTCGAGTTCATAATAATGATATACAGGCGCACCCGTAGGAGTATTTGAAGATTGAATGGTAATGTTTGATACGAAATTATTCGCACTGATTTGTGAAGCAGAGGTGATGGGTGTTCCCCTAAACTCCACATCTTTAAAATAAATATTTGAGATATTTTTTTGAGTGTCAAATCCATTCATTCTAATAATTAAATCAGATGTTTCACTACCCATTTTTTTATCATTTAAAACTTTGACATTTTCAAAATAAACATTTTTTATGGTTCCACGTTCAAACTGAGACTTCGACCAATCCGCATTATATGCAATCGTTAAATCAATAAAGAAGTTATCATACGATTCCGTCCATATATCTCCTACTTGATACGCATTTTCAACAGTGATGTTTCGAAAGTAGATACCATCGATATTGGCATGGTCTGCATTATGAATACTCATCACCGCTTTATGATAATTGTGTAAAACAGTGATATCTTCAAAGGTCACATTTTCGATGGATGCACCATATGTCTCATAACCAACTTCCATCGATTGTGCTAAGTCTGTCCAAAGAATATTGTTGGAAAATAAAACATTGGCTGTTGATTTATTGTTTACATTTTTAACGACCAGTGAATCATCCCATGTGCGAACAAATGAATTTCTGACGACCACATCTTCACACGATTGTATTGAAATGCCATCGCCATTGGGACGTGCCGTGATAATTTTAATATTATCGATCACAATTTGTTTAGATTCCTGTGCATGGATGGTCCATCCAGCAGGATCTAAGAATGAAATGCCTTCAATGGTGATGTTCTCACTCTTTTGTAATTCGATGGGAATAGCTCGTTGTGAAGCTTCTTCTCTTGAGTAAATTGAACCCGAGATGATGCCGCGTCCACGTATGGTGATGTCAGAAAGTTGGTACATGTTAAACTGACCATAGACCAGTGCACCACCGGCAAGATAAACCGTCATTCCTGAGGATAACGGGATGGAATCCGTCTTCCAGACACCTGGTCCAATATAGAGAATAGAATCATCAAGAGCAGCTTCTTCTTCAGTGATTGGATCTTCTTCAACGGGATTGGCAAACAAGTGAATCGCTTCTTGGATGACTGAACCATTGGGTGTCGTTTGCGGAATTGGATCGTTGAGTTGAATGGTGTAATTTGCAGGATATTCAAGATCAAATTCTATTGTATTATTTTGAACTGTCACATCGATACCATAAATCAAAGGATGAACTGATGCTTTGGTGACTTGATAGTCATCCAAGATTCGGATTTTAACGTGCACTTTACCTAAAAAATCAAAACTTGCAACCGAAGTGTATGATGTTGAATTAATCCATGTAAAACTTCTTGCGTGATTGACTAATGTTTCATAAACAAAGAGCGGGGATTCTTCAACCAAAATTTCATATCGTTTCGATGATTTCAAAATATCAGGCATATCGTATATCTTTAAAACAGTCGATGTTTGTACACCGAAAAGAATGTTGACTGAAAATGATGCGGAAACATCTAAATAAGTGATGGTCACTGTTTTTGATCCTATCACTGATGAATCAAAACCAGAGATGGTATAGTCGGTAACGATTTGTTCTGAATTCCCTTTCTTGTAGGTCACGATTAAACCTGTTGGATCAAAATTTTGATTAAGAAAATATGATGTTTTGTAGTCTCCTGAAATCTGAAGTTCAGCGACGTCTGTCCGTTTACAACCGAGTAAAACAAGTCCTCCCAAAACGAAGATGAGGAAGATTGCGATTTTTTTGATGGGCATGGCATTTCACCTTTCACTGTTCATTTCGCCCTTATTATACATGAACGATTTCAAGATTGAAAGCGTTTTTTTAAAAAAAGTTAACCGATTAACTAAAAAGAGATAAAGAAGATTAAAAAACGAATTTTCTAAACCTTTTTGCGCTCAATTTAGACAAAAAAAGAGATGGAAGGTCCATCCCATGTCACAAACGCGTTAAACGGTTAACTTTGCTGATGAAAGATCAAACGATACTCAAAACACATACCCGTCATCTGTCTTCCGATGATCGCTGGATCTTCTTTCATATAGTGCTTTGCATCCTCAATGTTTTCTGCACGAAAGACCACGATACCAAAACCATCGTGTGTCGGATCATCGGTTCTTCCGACATGAAGAAGTTTTCCTGATTCAAAATCTGTCTTGAGTCTTAGATAATGTTGATGCACAGTTTGATGATCATGTTCAGTCCACGATGCATCGTCCCAAAGTCTTTGATTAAGTTTTAAGATGTAACAGTATGTGTTCATGTAATCTCCTAAAGTTTGATCAGTGTGATATGAATCTGATAATGTTCCATATGCTCTTTTAAGCGTTCAATCAGATCATCATCACGAGGGATGAACAAAATCACAGGGTCTCCCTCATCATCTCGCTCGATCAGATTTAAATATAACCTTTTCCGGTCATAGGACATACTTTCAATCGTTTCGAAAGGAACCATCATGACTCTTCGACCTTTCGCGTATCCAATCACTTTCTTATTCAAGAGATAACAGGTGTTTGGATAATCTTTATACCGTTTAGGATAGACAATAAGCAAAATGGGGACGATAAATACGTTTGATAAGATAATGGCTAACTCGATGCTGATGACATAAAGTCCAAGTAAAATCCCTCCACCCACACCCGTTATAAAGACCATGGCGATAAATCCAATGCGCTCGATCCAAAGTGTGATGTTGGTTCCCCAAACGATCTCACTTTGCATATAAGATAATTGTTCTTCTTCGGCTTTTTTGAGTGAATCATCGATGATCGTAAGTTTTGAAAAATGTTCAATGATTTTAATGCCTAAATGATCAATCCAAAATGCAAAAGTGAGGATACGTCCTCTATCTTGATAGGATAGTGATGCTTTCCAACCATCTTCATAGAATTTCGTTTCAAAGGATAAACAGTCCATCCAATCAATTTCATCATCACCCACATGAATACCTGATGAATGAAAGGTTACCTCATGTCCTGATTGAATGACCGTCGTTTCATCCATAATCACCCAGTAGATAGAATATGGGGTCTTCCCATCAGTATAAAGCTTAAAATCCTCATCAAAGATTTCTTGATAAAGTCCCTTCATCCGTCTTCGATATTTAAAAATAATCACCCATGAAGTGATAAGAAGAATCACCGAAAGCGTGCCAAAAATCCATGAGACAATCGGTTGAACCTGGAGTGATTCAATTGTAAAGATGAGTGCAAGTATCATGAAAGCGATAAAACCCATGATTGGAATCAAGACACTCCAAAGATAGACTTTTTCAAATTGACGTACGGGTATATGTTTCATGTTGTCTTCCTTATAAGTTTACTTTTTGATAAATAGATTCGATGAAGGGTGTTTTTCCAAGGATATAGCCATCCATATCATAAGGATACTTTTGAGCCAGCTCCATCTTCAACTGACCATAACGATCACGATCTTTTGGATGTGCTCTTAAATAATCTCTAAAAGCAAGATGACGTTTATATTCCATGCTATCTTCAGGACATACATAGAGATGATGTTTCATGAGGTGATCTTTATCATCGTATTTAAAGGCTTCGCGATCTTTAATCCCAAGATCACCTTCGTGACGATAACCGATGTTTTCTAATCGCTTTTTAACATCATCAAAATCAACTCGCTTGATGATGATATCGATATCGATCACCGGTTTTGCAGGTAACCCATCAACCGACGTGCTTCCCACATGTTCAATCGCCACAAACGATGATAAAAGAGCTTTTTCAAGCTCTCTTTTGATGACATGAAATGCATCCTTCCACGTTGGATCATATGGCATCACAATCACATGTTTTGTTTTCACGAACAAGATCCCCCATCGATTTGATACATTATGTTGATGATTTACGGTTTTTCTTGTGTTGATACATATCGATATCCGCTTGGTGTATCAAATCCTTACTGCTCATATCAGTTTCTACAATCGTTGCAGATCCATAGGATAATCCAAAGTGGTACGGGGTCGCATCTTCAAATGCTTTTGTTTTTTCATCGATGAATTTCTTTTTGTTTTGGTATTGATCATCATCGGTGGTTTGATAGAGACACGCGAATTCATCTCCACCGATGCGATAACACATTCCATGATCGTTGAATGCTTCCATGATAATATCAAATGCTTCTTTGATCGCTTGATCACCAACAACATGGCCATAAGCATCATTGATACTCTTCAATTCATCCAAATCAAAAAGAATCAGTCTAAGTTGTTCTCGCTTGATGGGATCTTTGAAGATTTCATCCAAATCACGTTCAAAAGCCAAGCGATTTTGACCTTGAGTCACATGATCCATATAGGCTAGTTTTTCATAAAGTTCTTTTTCATGTGAGAGCTTCATACGTTGAATCACATAACGTGTGTAATTGATCAATAAGATAATCATCAAGATGGCAACACCGAGTGATAAGAAAAGGGATGTATTTTGATAATCACCTAAAGCAAAACCGATCAGTTCAACCGATGCGAAAATAAATAATACGATAAATGCTTTGATAAATTGTGCTGCATCCGTATTGTGATCTTCAATCACTTCTCGAATCAACAAGATGATAGCTAAAATCATCGCAAACACGAGCCAAAATTGTGAGATGAAAACCGATTGAAAGAAATCCATGAGTCCTGTAAGATAGAAAACTATAATCATGAAAAAGTGTGCAGCAAAAATATACTTCAACATTTTGAGTGGCTTTTTGTAATGTTTTAAAATATAATCGCTTAAATATGTGAGTAAGGGAATGGGGAATAAAGGGAGTGCAAGATATGCGAGTGTTCCAATTAAAAGTTCACTACCTGTTATAAACTGTAACATCCGCGATTCAGCGAGCATCCATAACCCTAAAAGCACAGCAAACAATCCCGCATGAACAAATCCACGCCCTTGTTTCTTTAAGAATAGTCCATCGGTGATCATGACGATTAACCCAATCACCAAAACGAGGATAGCAATCAACAAACGGATGCTATATTGTCGAACCAGATAAGCATAATGCATCACTTCAGTTCCATAAAAAACGTCATTGATTTGACCTGACATTTGAACATATGGGGAAGAAAACGTCATCGTGAGCGTTTGTCCATCCACATGCCGTGGGAGTAGAATGATATGCCACATCGATGCATAAGGTTTGATGAGGGATTCGCCATAAACCTCTTCGTAGATGACGAGTCCATCGAGTTTGATCGTGACATTTTGAAGTGATGTTCGAACCATGATATGTTGGGGTTCGTGAAAGTTTTCATCAAGGACAATACTGATTGTATAAGGCTCATTCTTGGCAACATTCAAATCTGTCGGTAAAGTCATGGGGATTCCTTCATAGACCCACCCCTCATTCAGGGGATTGGGGTTTTCGATGGTGAATTTGTTGTCCAATCGTTGCACGAAGAAAAACGCCAAAAAGACCACACATACCATGATTAAAATGATGTAAGGTCGAAAGATCTTCATGTGCATACCTCCACGATTTATCTCTATTATACATGAATTTCATCCATCTTGTTAAGATGGATTTTGATGTAAGTCATTAAAAGTCTTGTTTACATAACTTTATCATAAAAACGAGAACTCGGTTGAGTTCTCGTATTGATAACACGGATCAGATGCAATCGATCTTTTATGATGCTTGAGGATCTGTAAAGTATCCATAAACCGTGAGATGTTCAGCTGGCATCACGGTATACGTTAAATTCCAACCCGAGAATACTTTGCCTTGAGGAGGTGTCACAGATAGCGGTGTAATGGGATCGCCATAGTACACTTCTTGAACAGCAAAGAAGGCATCATCAATCATGTAAATGATGGTATATAGATGTTTTTGATATTGTCCTGTAACCACTAAATCACCCGCTGGCATGGTACCTCCACCGGTGAGCTGCCATGCAAAGTAGTGACCGACCACAGGATCCATCTCTGGACCTACAAGGATTGTTCCAAAAGGAACATCAAGATCTTCTCTAATCACTTGGTCTTGATACATCCAAGTCACTTTATAGGTATTTATCGTATAGACTGCATGATAGACTTGATGTGCTGTGATGGTCACATTCTCACTATCCCAACCTACAATCGTATACCCAAGTCGTTCTGGAACGGGTATTTGTGTAAGGATTGTATCAGGTGAAACGATGGTTTGTTGATAGAGATCATCTTCAATCATCCATGTCACGGTGTATCCTGGATTGATGATGGTGATGGTGATTTTGGTGACAAGTCCAAAAGCATCTGAGACTTGATAGACCCATACACCACTCGTCATCAGATCGGTTAAAGCAACGCTTTGTTGATTTTTCTTAAGGTCAGAAAGATCAGGTTTTAGAGGACCATCCACATTATCGTTGATATGAACCATGCTCAAGAACGCTTCAACCGTTGTTCCTTCAGGAAGCAAAAGTTCTTGGATTGTTTGTTCAAACTGATACATCGTATCATCAAAACCTAAGGTTACTTTGGGTGCATAAGCGTCCACCAAAGAAACTTTAATCAGCAGTTTTCCTTGATCATTGATAATTTTCGTTTCAATGGCTGTTTCGGTTTCATCATCTTTGTTCAGTTGTGTTGATTCGATGAGATCTTGAAATGACCATGCGATGGGATTGGAAACTCTTAAAAATGCATCGCCAACAACTTTACCATAAAAGACAACGAGTTTGTACTCACCAACCATCAAATGATCGGGTAATTCAAAGGTCATGTTGCCTTGGAATGACAAATCTTGTCCAGCAAAGGTTTGAGGTGTTTCATGACCGAGTTCAATCAATCGTCCACCCACTTGTAGGGCATAATAGAGACTATATTGTTGGTTATTCTGTAAGAGGGGTGAGCGTCTCAGTGTTCCTTGTAGACCACTCGTCACGATACCTTCCTCGGTTAGTCTTAATTGCCCAGTCAGACTGTTTTGTGTATTAATCAACGAGATCGCATTCAAGTCGTTTTTGGATGGAAGTTGATTGAATGGCATCGAAGGTTTTGTCGCAAGCATACTGACCAATAGCGACTCAATATTCAAGTAACTAACCATAGCTGCTTCGCTCTTTTGATAATCTTCAAAACTTGTATAACGGTCTGAAGGAAGTGTTAATCCATCATGAACGATCGAGACACCTTCACCGATGGTTTGATAGTTTTTGTAGACATCATGGAACTCTTTAAACAGAGAGGCTGTATTGCCATACTTATAACTTAATCCTACTTGATCCATATAATCGGTTAGCATGGTGACAAGATCATCGATCGATGGTGCTTCGATGCGGATTACAATCTTTCCGTAGTAATTATGATAGTGGTCATATGCACGAAGACCTTCGTTTCCGATTTCAATAAAAACATATTGAAGGGTGATTGGACTTGTTAACGTGCCATGTTGTGCATAAAAGGTTCCCCTAGCGGTTCGAAAGCCTGAATCCATCTCAATATCCCACTTGTTCATCTCATACCAATCCGGCATAAGTGCATAACCCTCATTGATCAAAAATTGTTGGGTATCGGGTGAATCTTGATTCTTCTTGAGCATGCCACCTTCTTCAACCAATAATGCTTCAACACCTGTCATCGAAGGCAAACTCATTTCAACGACATAATTGTTTTCAGATCCATAAATGGTCATGACATCACAGGATGCATCCGGGGAGTAAATGGTGATGTAAGGTTCCTTGCTGAAAGAAATGGATTCTTGTTCACGATTAACCATGGGGTTTATCGTGTACCATCCATAATCTCCAGAAACCATGAGCATGTTGTTATCATAATACTCATAGTAGCCTTCATCGTTCATGTTGATCCCGCGATAGTGGCGCATGTTGGAAGGTTCATAGTTTTCATTTAGCCAAATCGCATAATAGTTAAAATCACGACCGGCAATGGCATTATGATACACCATCACACCGGGATAACCCGGTATAGTTTCGTCTGTGTAGAGTTGATGGTCCCATGTTTCAACCACTTCTTCGCCTTTTTGATTGTAATACACATAAATCTTTCGGTAAGCAGTAATTGACCATTCTGCATAGGTCCATACAGAGTAAAGTTCAACGCGATCAAGTGCTTCGTCATAATGAAGTAGATATTTAAAATTATCCTGGATGACCCATGTATCCATAACCGTTAAATAATCGACTGCCCAATCTGCTTGTTTCCGTGAGCTTTCAGCCACTTGTGTGTTGACTTCATAGAGATTATTTAAGGCATGTGAACTGAAGGTAGTCAGAGTCGATGTGATCACATGGAAACCTTCTACCACGGGAGGTAATTGGTATAGATTGGGATGGTAGTACATAAAGTTCCAATAGGTATGCGGAATAAATACATTGGGGGTAAACCCATCGGAAGTATCCATCATCGTTCCTTCTTTGATGATTGAACCTAAAGATCGCTTACGAGATGACTGTTGTGTGTTTGTTGTCGATGAGAAAATAGCATCTAAATTAACACCAAATTGTGCTGCTTCAAGTCGCGTTAATGAAATGATGAGCTCATCAGCATTATCAATCGAAGATATCTGTTGTCCGGTATAAACATAGATAGCATGGACTTCGGTATTCTGTTGAACATTCGTAAAGGGTTCTATCCATCCATTGAATTGATAATTGACGATCTCAGGTGCATTAGGGGGAATAGCAGATCCACCTTTGGGGACAATGATTGTTGCGAGAAGTTCACCATTAAATCCATAGAAAGAAACAGTCAATGTTTCAGAGGTCATCTGTCCTAAATTGAGGGTTTGTGCGTTCGAGAGTATGATGATCAGTTCATTGGATGAATTAAACGATGCTGAACGTATGGTTGCTGTACCACCAGCTAATAGGTTTTGGATCCATGCATCATAACTTCCTACAAATCCTAGTGTCGTTACAGCATAATTATAGAAGGTTGTCAAGTTAGCCAGTGTCGCTGCGTCTGTGAGTTGAATAGAAAATTGAAGTGTTCGTCCCTCATAGGTCACTTGAATTTGATGATTGCCCATGTAGGTGAGTTTTATAAGATCTGCAGATGCAATCATATTTTCTGTTACTGTCACAACCTCTGTCGTCCCATCAGAAAAAATGACTTTGACTTTAAGGGTTGAGACATCAAAGTTAGCAATATCCACAGGTCCTAAAACCGATGATGAATCCACTTCGATAGATGAGATGGTTTTTTCAGTACCCTGACATCCAATTAAAAAAAAGACGGAAAATAGAGCAATAATCATTGCTCCTAACCAGTGCGTTCTTTTCATGTGATCCTCCTAGGGGATGATTGTTATTATCTTAATGTTATCATTTTAATAAGCTATAAACAAGAATTGCTACGAAATTAGACATTCTTTTTTACCGTTTGTCAATATGTTTATTGCTTAGTCTTGTGAATACCATCACTCAATCTATCGCATGTATGGATGAAAGATTAACAAATATTGAATAGTCGATCACGTTTTGATGTTCTAAAGCGTGATGCACTTAGCTTCATGCTTTCGGGTATTAATTCATATGGGCATAGCTCATAGCTTGATAATCGTATACTTAGCTATGTTCCATTTGGAACTGCTTCATCCCATTTAGCATATAGTGTGATATTATCAATCATTTCAAATGGCCAATGAACCTCTTCTGTGCACATTGGTGTATTGCACCACGCAACAAAATGATAGCCTTCACGAGTTGGCTCTGTAGGTTCATAGACCAACGTATAGTAATTGCGTGTGATGGGTTCGACTATTGAACCACCTCTGGTATCAAAGGTGATGGTATATTGACGATTATTAAAGGAAAATTGCGCAACATATCTTTGATTGGCGGTTGCAGCAACCACTGCAGGGCTCCAACCTGTGAATGAATAAACATATGCAGGAATTGGGTCTTTTCTTGGTGCTGCACCATTATAAACAGGCATTGTACCTTCAGGAACATTAGTGTCTATTTCAACCACAACACCATTAACTTCCCATGTGATGGTATATGTGATGACTGATGACCATTTAGCATAAAAGGTAATGTTTGATGAGAGTGTATAAGGCCATGTGACTGATGATGTGAGTGCATCATCAGTAAACCAACCATCGAAATTAAAACCATCTTTTATTGGATCTGTTGGTTTACTGACACTCACGTCTTTAACATCTGTCACATCTATAACAGATGATCCTCCATTTGAATTAAAGGTAATCGTGTGCTTTTCTGAACCACCACAACCAAACAACAAAAAGCTTGCTAATAAAAGCAAAACACATATGATCGCATACTTTAACATGTAGTACCCCTCCAACGATGACAATATGATTTGCTTCTAGTATATCCTTGATATCATTATTAAACAAGTAGGTATGATTCAGTTACACAATATAACTTATCTACCAGGGATTTTAAACAAAATTATTATAGGTTACCCACTTAATGTTTCAATCATCTTCACAACTCCCATGCTATTCATGACCTAAAGCATATATCTTGCATCCAAAATGCACTTTATCACTATATTTTGCAACAAAAAAACTCCTTATGATGTCAAACAGGCATCAGTATGCTGGTGGATTGAAGAATTGCAATGTAATGCTGATAACTGAAGTGTTGTGGACAATCGGGGAAAAATGGGTACTTTCTGGTATATGTATAGAAAAGTGCGGGAAATTAGGAATGCCAAACGTGCAATGAAATGCTATGAGGTGTAGGGAATGCAACACAATACAAGAAAAATACCCACTTGAGGGCTAATGGGTAATGTTGGGGATGTTCTGGGTGTTGTAAAGAAAAGTGTGGAACTTGCTCATTCGATTTAGGTCAAATCTACCATTCTAATTGCAGTCGCTACTACATCAAAAACATTTTGATTCAATTTTCGCAATTGATTAACTGCTCTATATGTTTTTTCAGTAAATAATGGTTGTTCAACAATAACAACATCATAGTTATGATTGATCATTTTAGCTACAAATAATAAAACAGGTGCTGCGAATTTATACGCTACTTCACCGTTGAAGCTAAAACCAAATATATGATTTTGAATCTTGCGAATACCTTTAATTAAGTTAGGATAGTCAAGAGGATATAAGCTCCCTTTCGATAAAATGGAAAGTGTCGCTTTAAAAGTATCTGTTAGACAATCTTCAGGAGTAACTTCTATACCGCGATATTTGATTTCATTAGACACAACGTTATCATAAGTTTTCCGGACTGATTCTGGATTGCTTACTTCTTCAATCAATTGTGATACATCTAAAAATTGTTTGATAACTTCAAGTGTTTTTTCTACTTTATTTCCTTTGTCATTCACATATTCAAATTCGATACCCGTGGTATGAGGTGCAAAAGCAGTCAGTTTGTCACCAAGGATGGATTCTATCGAAGGCAATTGCACACGATAATTATCTCCGCTTGTTAGTAAAAAATTGTTTTGAATTTCCTTAGTAATGAGCGTTTCATATCCGTTGTTTTCAAACAAAATATCAAGTAGAATAGGAATCTCTGTTTCTGATGTTGGTGACTTATAATAATACTTGTAATGCTTCTTTATAATCTCGTTTTTACCAACTCTTACATGTTCATCAACACGTAGAAAAGGATATATATTTGCTACTTCTTTTAAGTATTCTTCAACATCACATGAAGGATCAACAATGATATCGATATCTGTTGATAAACGAAATGGCTTTTCAAGCAGTAGCATTAAAGCTGTTCCACCTTTGAATATAAAAGGCATTTTTACTTTAGCTAGTGATTCTAATAATCCTAAGGCGAAAATAGTCCTTTCGATTAGTTGTTTATCTAGTGTAGGGTGTTTTGCTTTAATGCTATTGATGTGTTCGATGGAAAAACTTTCTTTTAATATCACGACAATCCTCCCGGTTCACAACTTGATATAACCTTTTTTATGATATCGATGTTACCCCTTCTCTTTGCATACGCATAAACTGTTTTCACATTTACTGGGTATGTTTTAAAGATGGATTCGATAACATCATCTTTTTCATCTTCGTTTATAAACTCAGTAATCAAGTCTTTCGTGTATAAATCAACAATTAGTTTTTCAATTTTGATATCCCTGGTTTGATGATTAATCGGTGCCTGACTAATGAGTTGATTTATGATAATAAGTTCTCCTTCGTACATGTACAAATCTTCCTTATTAACATTAAGTAGCACTTTCGTAGAGAATCTATTATAAATCATTCTAAAAACATCACTCATGAAATACTTCTCAACTTCGATGAAAATGACTTTTCTAGTAATTTGATGATTTACCCATTCATTT
>DIKN01000122.1:0-1896 GCA_002424575.1 Acholeplasmataceae bacterium UBA5617
AGCAACCCATATGTCATCCAGTGTATTGAGTACTGTTCCATCCATGTCGAAAATGACTGCTTTGATCATCATTCATACTCCTTGTCGTGTGTCTATTTTAGCATATCATACATGCTATGTATCTCAGTCTTTTAGTCATGCATGTTGTCTAAATTTTATGAGGAACTTTAACCATTTGCTTGGTTTGATGAGAGACGAGTCCAAGTTGCATCACCAATATGACAGCAAGCGATAGCCATTCATCGTGATCTTCTTCTGGCATTTCATCGATATGATGTGCCAATAAATCATAAAAGCGATAATGTTCGCCTTTTAAAAGGGGTATCGATTGTTTGTTATCCGGTGATGTGATGAATTCACTTCTTAATCCTGAGGATTGATAAAGATCGTTTTGTGGTTCATAAACCGTATCTGGTCGGTCAAATCCATATTTCACATAAGATGCCTTTGTCCCTACGATTTCAAATCGAGGTTTAGGATCGCGTTCTAAAACTTGTGCGCCTAAAAAACAGGTCATTGTTTCATAGTAAAGAACCATTTCAAAATGATCATCGACTTTTGTCCCTTCACGATCATCAAAAAGAGTGTTCATGACTAAATTGGGTAGTCCAAATAAAGAAATGGCGTGATGAACTAAATGAGGTGCTAAATCATAATAGACACCTGCCATATCGACGAGTTCGTTGCGCCAATTAGTGCTTATGGAAGGCTCATAACGATCAAACCGCGAGGTGAAGGAGACAATATTTCCAAAGTCCTTTGTTTTTAATAGTTTTCGAATGGTTAAAATATCTCCATCATATTGACGGTTATGAAAAACACGCAGAATGCGATGTTGTTTTTTAGCGAGATCAAATAATTCTTTAGCTTTTGAGTAGCTTTCAACAAATGGTTTTTCACATACCACATGTTTATGATGAAGTAATGCTTCTTTCGTATAAGTATAGTGAACATCATTCGAGGTGGCTAATATGATGAGTTCGATTTCTGGATCCTCTAACAGGGTATGATAATCGGTTACAATTTCTATCTCTGGATACTGATTTCTTAAATCATGTTGATTTTTTTCATGTCGTGTCATCACTGATTTAACATGAAAATTGGGATGATGAATGAGGGGTGGAAGATGAAACAATCTTCCAGACATACCATAACCTACAATTGCACAGACAATTTTTTGCATCTATATCACCTAACCTTTAGTCATATTATACAACGTATTTTCAAAGAAAATAGAAAATAAGTCTTTACAATCCCTTTGGGATGTTGTAAGATATATGCGCTGGGGATGTTCTGGATTCGTCACGGCATGGCGTCCAGTATAAGCATGTCATGGTTGCTCATGTAAAAAAGCCGAGGTTTAATAACCGGAAACACTTCTTTACAATACGCTGCCTAAGAAAAGGTGCGAGCCAACTCTGAATTTACTTACGGTTCTGATGCGGTCCAACTCTAGTAAGTTATCCTTATTGCAGTTCCTAGAGCAATAAACGAATCCTATAGGATAGTGTGATGTGCATTTGTTCATGTCGTAGATCACACGAACTCATAAATGAACTAAACATGTAGAAAGTGCTGCACAAAGTGTCTTGCACAGGGGTTCAAATCCCCTCATCTCCACCAGCTATTGCATTATAATAACCCCATGGGTTATCTGCGCCCAAAAGTCTATCTTTATGGGTATCATGTGTTCATCACAATTGAACGCACACCTAAGTCCTGAACAGGCCATTTTTGTTTTATGTCCTTAAATCAACCGTAAACGTCAATTATTCACATTGCATAAAATGATAACCACTTAGAGGATAGCTCTAGGTGGTCTTTTTGCATGGGGAGTTGAAATCTCACATGGTGGAAAATGGCGGATTTTATGTATTTTTGAGTGACTTATCCAAT
>DIKN01000122.1:2031-3586 GCA_002424575.1 Acholeplasmataceae bacterium UBA5617
ACCTTCCGGTTGATCACGAACGGCTTTACAGCTCTTTCAGCGATATTGTTGGAGATCTCTATATAACCACTCGATAAATAAGTCGAAAGATCACTCCAAATATTTCTAGCGTATTTAACTGCACCTGAGTTTTTATCAATAAGTGGACACATTAAGTGAGAATATTCTTACTTTGATTAATACACTTGATAAGGCGTTTGATAATCAATCAATCCATGGATGATTTTACAATTATAAACCCTTAATTATTTTCAGCGATCAATTTATAAGTTTCTTGAAATATCTTTTAAATTATCACAGTTCACTTCTCTCATTAGATGGTTTAACTCAATAAATGTAATATTGAGTTTTAATAACAATCAATCAAGAAAATTTACCAGAATAATGAAAATCATGCTTTCTTTTCTTAAACTTAAGTATAATGAAATTGAACGAAACATGGGAGGTTTCTTATATGGCAGTGAGAAACGTAAAAACTAAAGATATACCCATTCTCTACAAAATGTGGCATCAATCCATCGCATGTGGTGAACTTCTCTATAAACCAATGAGTATTGAGTTGTTCACATCCAAGTTTTTTGATCAACATCAAACGACACCTTTAATAAGTTATGTCTTTGAAATTCAAGGTGTACCTAAAGGTTTTATCAGTGGTGTCATTGATCCTTCAAAAGCAAAAGCATATCTCACCATGATCTTCGTTGAACCTTCTTCCCGTCATCAAGGATATGGGACTCTTTTATTGAATCACCTTGAACATGAAGTTCATAAGGAGTATCCATCCATCCCAACGATTGATATTCTATTCTTTAATCCGATGACACTTGAATGGATCATCCCACATACAGACAATCATGATCATCCCAATGCACCTGGGGTTGATTACGATTCTGATGCATACGTATTCTTCAAGAAAAATGGATATATTGAGTTTGCTAAACAAAACAGTTATTATCGAAATATTGAACGATATACTTATTCCAATTCTACTGAGGGATATATTCAATCACTTAACAAAAACAATATCGAGATCTGTTTATATGATCAAGAGAAGCACCATGGATTTCAAGGACTTTTCGATGATCTCAAGAATTCATATTGGCAAACTGAAATCACTCAAGCCATTCAAGACAACAAACCTGTCTTAGTCGCTTCTCATGAAGGTAAAATCATCGGATTTACCGGTCCACTTTGTGTTCAATCAAGTCTAAGAGGATACTTTGCAGGGATTGGTGTCCATTCAGCTTATCGTGGATTAAGTGTTGGAAAAGTACTGTTTGCAGCTTTATGCAAACAATTATCAGTATTAGGGGCCCATTATATGTCACTTTTTACAGGTGAAAATAATCAAGCGAGAAAAATCTATGAACGAGAAAACTTCATCATTGTTCGTTCTTGGGCAAATATGAGAAAGGAAATCAAACATGTCTAAAACCATCATGGCTATTGGTGCTCACATCGGGGATATGGAACTCACCGCGGGTGGAGTGCTCGCATCGATGTCGCTCGAAGGACACAAGATCATTACTGTCGCATTAACAAGTGGTGAAAAGGG
>DIKN01000013.1 GCA_002424575.1 Acholeplasmataceae bacterium UBA5617
ACTGCACCTAACAGCATCACAACAAAAAATAAAACCTTTCTCATTCTCTCTTCCTTCTTTCTTTGTTTTTTGAACAAAAAAAGCATCCGAGAGGACACTTTAAAAGATGAAAAAAAATTTCTCCACTTTCGCTAGCGCCTCTACTTTCGTAGGAGTGTTATAAGTGTTTCTTATAACCCCATGGTCTCACCTGTGCCCAGATGTCCATTCGGCGATGGTTACCTTTCAGATTATTCGTGGCCTGCCGGCTCCAAATCCTACTCATCTGCATCGCTACCTCTATGCTTTTCAGTTATGCATTCATTGTATGATGTTTTGATATTGATGTCAACATGAAAACGTTTTAGTCCTCATAAAATAGAAGGGGGACTCTTTTGGAGTCCCCATTACCTTTAAAATTACGCCTTGCGAACGTTCGCTGCTTGTGGGCCGCGATCGCCGTTCTTGACTTCGAATTCTACTTGGTCGCCTTCTGCTAATGTTTTGTAACCTTCAATTTGAATTGCACTGAAGTGTACAAAAATGTCCTTACCTTCAGCTGATGAGATAAATCCATATCCCTTGTCAGCGTCAAACCATTTTACTACGCCTTTCATTCTATGATACTCCTTAAACTTATACTTGGCAACTCAATGCCTATTTTCATTATACACACCTCATGGTTAAAACACAAGGAAAAAAGTGACAAAATGTATTTTATGCGAATTGGCTTTGGTAAAGTTCATAATAAAAACCTTGTTTATCCATGAGTTCGCTGTGATGACCTTGTTCGATGATATCGCCATCTTTGACAACAAGAATGATGTCAGCGTTTTGAACCGTCGATAGACGGTGTGCGATGACGAACGTGGTCTTGTTTTCCATCAGTGCAAGCATCGCTTTTTGAATTTGAACTTCAGTATGCGTATCGACGTTGGAGGTAGCTTCATCCAAAATGAGCATTTTCGTCTTCGACAGCATGGCTCGTGCGATAACTAAGAGCTGTTTTTGACCTTTAGAGATGTTTAAACCTTCATCGGTCAAGATGGTGTCATATCCTTGTGGAAGATGGCTTATAAAGGAATGAATGCGTGCTTTCTTCGCCGCTTCTTCCACTTCAAGCCGTGTCACATCACCATTGCCATAGGCGATATTCTCGTGAACTGTGCCGTGGAAAATCCATGTGTCCTGTAAAACCATGGAAAAAGCTCGTCTTAGGCTGGTGCGTGTCAGTGTGCGTGTATCGTGGTGATCGAGATAAATATGCCCTTGTTCAATATCATAGAATCGCATGATGAGATTGACAAGTGTTGTTTTACCCGCACCGGTTGGACCCACAATAGCAACCACTTGTCCTTGGTTCACAGAAAAACTCACATCTTTTAAGATCGTCTGATGGGGTAGATAACCGAATGAAACATGGTCAAACGCTAATTCACCCTTGACATCTTGATAGTCAAAGGCATCTTTAAGATCTGCAGGTTCATCCTCATGGTCGATCACACCAAAGACACGTTCAGCTGCAGCGAGCGCACTTTGGATATCTGCCATGATGTTTGAAAACTGATTGATAGGACCTGAAAAACGTCTGGAATAAAGGGTAAAACTTGTGAGATTACCGATTGAAATACGGGACAGAAAATAAAGAATACCACCGAAGACACCCACTAAGGCAACCGACAGGTTGGACACAAAGTTGACTGAGGGACCAACGGATGTTGAATAATAGCCTGATTCATAGGATGCTTTGGATGCTGCTTCATTGATTTCATCAAATTTACGAAGGACAGTGTCTTCTTGGACGTAGGATTGAATGGTGCGTTGACCGGTGATCATTTCTTCAGCAAATCCGTTTAATTCACCGAGTTTTTGATTGCGGATGCGATATTTTTTCTTAACGATTTTCGATAAAACACGGGTAATGATGATCGAAATGGGCACGGTGATCACAAAAACAAGGACCAATACTTTTGACATGACAAACATCATCACTAAAGAGATCACAACGGTAATCACCGATGTTAAAATGCTGATAAAATCATTGGCGAGGGAGGTGTTGATGGTGTCGATATCATAACTCATGCGGGAGATGATATCCCCTGTTTGGTTTTGATCAAAATAAGAAATGGATACACGTGTTAATTTTTCAAAGAGATCTTTTCTCATTTTATAGGTGACGCTTTGCGATATTTTAGTCATTTGCACCGACAAGATATAACTGATGAGCGCACTGAGTAAATAGAAAACAATCATTAAGGCTCCAAACATGAAGACTTTTTCAAAGTTCACGACACCTTCCATCGCCGAAATCGCTTCACCCGATAGATAAGGACCAACCAGTGATAAAAGGTTGCTGATGATGGTAAATATGATGGCAATCGCGATTTTGCCACGATAAAAATAGAGATACTGGCCTAACCGTTTGAGCACATAAGCACGATTTTTTGCCTTATCAGAACCATCGTTACGACCACGTCCTTGTTTACCTGCATACATCATGAGCGCTCACCTCCCAACTGGTAGTAAGCAATCTCTTGGTAAATATCTGACGATTTAAGCAATTCTTGATGGGTACCGGATGCGATGATGTTGCCATCATCGATCAGTAAAATAAGATCTGAATCCTTAAGCGACGAAATGCGTTGTGCGATGATGATCATGGTTGTCTCTTTCAACTCTTTTTTGAGGGCTTTTCTCATGTTCAGATCCGTCTGATAATCGAGGGCTGAAGACGCATCATCTAAAATGATGATATCAGGTTTACCTGCAATCGCACGTGCGATGAGGACACGTTGTTTTTGACCACCTGATAAATTCATCCCACGCTGTGCCATTTGGTGTTGCATCTCGTTATCTTTATCAAAGATAAATTCCGCCTGAGCAACGCGTGTAGCAATATCAATATCTTCATCGGTGATACCTGATCTGTTGAACTGAATATTACCAAAAATGCTGTCTGCAAAAATCAAATCGTTTTGGAAAACAACCCCGATGGATTTTCTTAATTCCTGCTGTTTAATCGTTTTTATATTTTTACCATAGACAAGAATTTCGCCTTCATCGACATCATAAAAACGCATCAAAAGATGAATCAGTGTCGTTTTACCCGATCCTGTCGCACCAATAATGCCTAAGGTTTGACCCGGATAAAGTTTGAAACTGATGTCTTTAAGATTACTTTCTTTTTGATTGTATGAAAATGAGACGTGTCGAAACTCAATGTGTGGACAATTTTCTTTCTTTAGGAGAGGTTCATTTCCATCCATCAAATCATCTTTCATATCGAGAACTTCATCGATACGTTCTGCCGATGCCGTTGCACGTGAGGCTAAAACAAACACACGCGTGATACTCATCATCGCATTCAAAATGATGGTGAAATAGGTGACAAACGCCATGATTTGACCGATTTGAGTCTGACCTTCTGCTAAACGAAAAGCACCGACAACAAGGACAAAAACGAGCCCTACATTCATGACCGCGTGCATCATGGGATTAATTCTTGCCATGGTGATGTTAGCTTTGAGTTCAGCGCTCACTGTGTTTTGATTGGCTTGATCAAAGGCACGCATTTCGTGATCCTGCATGGATAAAGCGCGAACGACACGCGATCCTGAAACGAATTCTCTTAATTTTCGCACCAATTGATCAACAAAACCTTGGCTCTTTTTGTAAAGAGGTATCCCTTTTTTGGAGGAATAATAGACAATCACAATGATCAGAGGTAACATACCAACCATGATGAGTGTTAAGATGGGGTCTAAAAGTAAAGACATCAAGATACCCCCTATTAAAAGAACAGGAGCTCTGACACCTAAACGCTGCATCGATGCTGTGGCATTATACATGTTATAGGTATCGGTTGTCATCCGTGATATCAAGGATGGTCGTGTGATGTGATCGACTTGATTGGCCGATAGTTTTTCGATTTTAGCGAAGAGATCATGTCTTAAGGTTTTCACCGATAGTGCAGCAATCATCTCAGCTTTACGGTTTGCAGCAACATTTAAATAAAGACCTAAAAAAGCGATCAGTACCATTAAAGCGCCTAAAAGATAAAGAGACATCAGGTTAGCATTTAGATCTTGTCTGAGAGCTGGAATTTGTGTATCAATCATATAAGCGATCAACCATGGTAAAAAAAGGTCAGCCAGTGCTCCAACCGATTTAAACGATAAAGAGATGACAAGCATCTTCCAATAGGGTTTAACGAGTCTAAATATCATCTTCATAAACTATAGATCCTCACATAAAAAGAATAACACAAACTCAAGAACAATGTCATGAAAATTTTTAAAAAGAAATAGCCCTTTGGGCTACTTTATTCAATATCACTGTTTGTTCGAATGCGATGTCCACTTGAAAATTGGATGTTGAAATGATCAACTTCAACAACACTTTGATCCGGTAATGTGAGTGTGAGCATACCCCGTC
>DIKN01000026.1 GCA_002424575.1 Acholeplasmataceae bacterium UBA5617
TGCTCGACCGCGATCTCTAAGTTGTTATCTAAAACAAAAGGTGTCTCTGATGTTGAAGTCACACTCTTAGATAGCAAAATCACCATTGAATACGATGAAAAAATCGTGGATGATAAAAAAATCGTAGAACAAGTAGGTCGTTTAGGCTACAAAGCTGTTGAAAGACAAAAATAGGAACCAATGTTCCTTTTTTTTCTCGATATGGACCATGATATAATGATATCGAGGTGAAATCATGCGGTTATTTGTGGGTATACCTTTGCCTGAACCATGTCATCAAAAACTTATTGATCTTCAAAATCAGCTGAGACCTTTGATTAAACGTGGACGATTGACATCGCCCAATCTTTTTCATATGACCCTTCTTTTTATTGGTGAAGTTGATGAGAAAAACCTAGAATCAATTAAGCATGCACTCAAGATTCATCTTCAATCATATGCATCATTTGACCTTGAACTTGGTGATCTGGGTACATTTCAAAAAGGGATGGAATCCATTATTTGGATAGGTTTAAAATATACACCTCCAATTTTATCAGATCTTGCAAAGCATGTTCGAAAATCTATCGATTCAGTTGGCATATTATCAAGTGATAGTGCCTTTAAACCTCACATAACCTTAGGTAGACAACTCGTATTTCATCAAAAAGATGTAGTTCAATCTAGTCACTCTTCTGCCCAAACATTTCGTGTTGATGTGGTTCATTTATATTTAAGCCATCAAATCGATGGAAGACTGACTTATACTCCACTTGAAACATACCACCTTTCTTAGGTGGTTTTTCATATAAAAAGGATGCCTAAGCATCCTATTCTGGTTGTAATAATGCAAGTTCATCAAGATTGATATCTTGATTATAGTCAATGTCATCATAGCCAAAGCCATGAATTTGGTGAAATTCATGAATGAACATTTGAGTACCTTTTAATTGAAAGAGCTCAACCTCAGATAGGTTTTGCATCATATGAATGGTTTCTTTCTGAACGTCTTCTTTCATCTCTAGGTGATCAAGTCGAATGCGTCCTACTCCATCAACAATCCGATTATTCCCGTATACCATATCTCTAAAAAGCCGCATTTTATGCTCAAGAATCGTTTCATGAACACCTTTGCGCATCATGACATCAAAGAGACATGACACATAGACTGGCATTTGTGGAATAAAGACTGAGGCTTTTGTGACAACAGCTTTTGATGAAGAGATGAGTGCTTCTCCTTCGTAGCGCAAATTTAAGTATTGATTCATGATTTGAGCCATTTTTTCTAAATCTTCTTTTGCTTTACCTAATGTACCCCCACGATAAATCTTATCGGTTGTGGGTCCACCGATGTAAGTGTATGAAATGGTTTTAAAGCCTGGATTTAAGAGATCATGTTCTGCAAGTGCCATAATCCAATCGTTCCATGCACTACCTCCCATCACATAAACGGTATCTTTGATTTCATCTTCAGTCGCAAGTCCGATGGATAAATCTTTGATGTGCATGTCAGCTAAATCGATGGTTTTCCCAATCGCTTCTTCACCAATAGCTTTAATACTTGATTTAATCAAGTTCCCTGTTTGTTCATTAAAGCGTGCACCTGCAGCGAGTGAATAGATGACTAAATCAAGTTTTCCGAAGGTGTTTCGAATATAGTCGATGACATCCTTTTTCATTTGCGAACCAAAAGCATCTCCCACAAAATCTTTGTGAATGTGCCCTGTTTCTTTGGCATAATGTTGGAAATATATGTTGTTCCACCAACCTGCCGTACCTGTTCTTTTTCCTTTAGGTGGTGTTTCAAAACTGATGTTTAACGTATCACTATGTGCACCATAGGCTAGCGCAATGCGTGAAGCTAGTCCATAACCTGATGAGCCACCGATGATTAAAACCTTTTTTGGTCCTTTAAAATGGGGTAACTTCTTCGCTTCCATGACTTGGTCACGGACAAATCTCTCACATCCAACAGGATGTGCATTGAGGAAAATATTGGATCTAATGGATGGTTCGATAAGCATAAATGGACCTCTTTTAATGGAATATATGTCAGACAAGGTTGACTATCTATCATGATATCACAAGTTGATTAGATATTCAAAGTATTTCAGTTAAAAAGAAAGGGGCTAAGCCCCATGTCATTCAATCTATTTTATTTGTTTTTTCAAATCCGCTTTACGATTGCGTCGTTTGATGAAAAAGCGTAGTCCAAATCCCAAACCACCTAAAAGAATACCAAAGGGGAGAATCGTTACGATAACGATCACAAACTCTTGAAAGAAAGTGATTAAACCTTTCCAACCACTGATGAATGCTACTCCGACGCGTGCAATAAATGGGGACTCTGTTTCAAGTCGTGATCCACGAATGGTGATGTTGACTTCACTATAGTCAACGAGACTATCGAAGACTGCAAGTTCACCGTTAAGACGTTGCAATTCAACCTCCAAGGTTGAGAGCTGGTTATTGATCACAATCATATCAGAAAGTGATGCATTGTCATAGAGAACAAGAAGTCGGTCAATTTGTGCTTCAATTGCGAGTATCCGATTGGATTTATCTTGATACTGTAACGAGATATCCGTGCCAGTTTTATCGTATTGATAAACGTTATATTCCTCTTTCATGGATGCGATAAATGAGTCTAAACGTTCTGTTTTGATGCGAATCGTAAATGTTGCAAACGTGTCACTGATCGATTGACGATCAAACCATTCATCGGACTCTAATCGTGTTGGAAGATCATCAATAATCTCTTGAAGATTCGTTGTATGAATCGACATGTTGACCTCATAAATGATTTTACGAGTCGGGATATCATCCGCTAAAATGATTGTTGTTGAGTCATCCTGATCATCATCATATATGACATCTTCATTTTTACAACCCACTAAAAAAATCAAGAAGAAAAAAAGAATCCCTATAACTTTTTTCATCAAACCCCTCCTCATGAATCGTTTATCTTAAGTGTAACACGAAAATGAATCTTTGTTAATCACGAGATGTGATGTACATTTGGTAAGCGTGATGCACCACATCGGCGAGTTCTTTTAAAGTATGTGTTTCATTTTCAATCAGTAAGTCAATTTTTAAGAATGTATTGCGATTGAAAACGTGCCGGTCATTATCCAGCCGTTTTTCAACGTGATCAATGGAATCACCACGCGAAAGCATGCGTTTTTTTCGAATCTCTTCACTCGTTTCGACGTAAACGACAAATACATCGTATCTTGCATGGGTGATGAGTGTGTTGGCTCCATTTGGATCAACAATGACCACACCATTTTTGATGACATCTTTTTTTTGTATACCATAGGTATAACCGTTATAATAAGTCACTTCATAAAAGGCATCTTGTTTTTCAAGAGATAGAAAAGTATCGCGATCCAAAAAGTGATAATCGATATCTTGTCTTTCACCTTGACGCATGGGTCTGGTCGTTGTTGTGATACATTTGGTGTATCCATACGTTTGATAGAGTTGTTTGGCGAGTTCGGTTTTACCACTGGCACTAGCTCCAACGAGCACAATCATGATGTCACATCCTTCTTGAAGCATTATATCACATTTTTGGATTGCGATAACACCAATGTTTGCTACAATAAGAGTGACGGATGGGAGTGATGACTATGATTCTATTAGAAGATACACATACACATTTTCGATTAAGAACGACAGATATACATGATGTGAGTCTCATTTTGTCTTATATCCATAAACTCGCTGTCTATGAAAAACTTGAGCATATCATGACCGCTACTGAAGAGACTTTAAGACAATCTCTTTTTATCGACAAAAGAGCTGAAGTGATCATCGCAGAATATGATGAAAAACCCATAGGCTTTGCCCTCTTCTTTCATAACTACTCAACCTTTTTGGGAAAAGCTAATCTTTACTTAGAAGATTTATTTATCGATCCCGAGTTTCGAAACAAAGGTTTTGGACGTGTGATGTTCAAATATCTAGCCAAACTAGCACTCGAGCGAGGGTGTGAGCGTTTTGACTGGATGTGTCTTAACTGGAATCATCCTTCGATATCTTTTTATGAAAGATTAGGTGCTAAACCTCTTTCTGATTGGATCACATTCAGACTTGATCATGAAGGTATGAAAAATCTTACAAAATAAAAAAGACGCCCAGCGTCTATTTTTATTTGTCTTTAACAATCTTATTACGAACCACTTTCTTACCTGCCATCTTCGCAGCTTTCAATTGGTTCTTCTTTAAATGTTTACCTTTATAGTTTCTTCCCATCACTTGCATGAGTTTCATCTCCTTTTCTACCTTTCACATTATAGCACAAACAGAGGTAAAAAAAGCCAGTGTGATGCACGATTTTGTGAAGAAAAAGATGCATGATTGCATCAAGTGGATGATGTATCGATGCTGACATGAGAAATAAATCGTTTGAATTTATTGGCATCACGAGGTAAATCAAGTTTAACCGTCTCCAGTGTGATTATTCCTTCTACACCAAGAGCATGAAGTTCATGCAATAATCGTTGTTTTAATAGACTTACATCATAATCACCCAGAAGATCAAGACACAGATGAATCGATGATATGTCATCTTGGATGACCTGAAACTCACGAATCATGTCGCTTTCAGTGATAATCCAACGCGCAAATAAATCAGCATATACAATTTTAGGTTTCTTGTTTTGATCATAAAACCAGAGATTATCATCGCGACGTCCGATGATTTTTTCAATCGTTCGAAAGGATGAACCGCAACTACAGGGTTCATCGAGGACAATCATATCGTTCATCTCATATCGAATCAATGGTTGTGCATAATTGATCAGATTGGTTAAGACCATTTTATGTCCAATAATGTGTGGTTCTTTAATCAAGTGATTGTTTTCATCATAGAGTTCAACATAGACAAGATCTTCATTGATATGAAGTTTTCCCGCTTTGCATGGTGATGCGATTTGTCCTTCTGATGCTTGATAAATTTCAATCACAGGTGCTTTAAATATCGTTGAAAACTGCAACCGATCCGCTGAGCTGAGCACTTCAGCATAGGTGATAATCTTTTTGAGTGGGTATTTGATACGACTTGCAAACGGCATGAGTACGCGCATCATGGAGGGTGGAGCCATCAAAATGTTGATTTTTTTATCATTCATTGTTTGAATCAAATCTTCGGTAGGCGTCATCGTTGATGCATATGTCAATTTAAGCAGTGGTGCATTGATATCTTGAAACCCTTGTGAGAAAACACGTAAACAAAAGAGAATGCGTGCAGGAAGATCACGTAACATTACCCCTCCACGCGCTAAGAAGACACCTGGGAGACGTTTGGTCATCGATTTCGGTGTGATGTATAGCCCTTTGTTACCAGATGTTCCTGAAGACAATCCAATCACATATTCATCCTTATAGTAACCTAAGTAATCCTTGTTCTTCTCCTTTTCAAGGGCATAAGTCATGGTCTCATCTTTATCAAGACCACATGTGTTGATGTCTGAAAAATGTTCCATCATGATTGCCTTATTGATGAAGGGAAGATGATGAAAAGCATCCCATGAATCAACAACTTGATAAGCTTCATTGTTTTTGTAATAGGGACTGTTTTCTTTTGCATAGTGAAGTAATCTTTGAAGTTCTTTCAATTGAAGTGATGTGATCTTTTCTGATGTGAGATGCTTGCGATTCTTCACTAAATAGCGATAATCACGCAGGGTTTGCATCATCTTGTCCTTTCAATTTGAATGCTTTCGATGATGGAGAAATCTTAGATACGATTTGACCAATCGACCATTCGATACCATAGCGATATTGTTTTCTTTCCCATATCATTAAGAAGAAACCCCAAAGCGTAGCAAGTGCAATACCATAAAGAATCGCTCCTGGAATATTTAGCTCAACAACGACGATTTGATTGATGATTAAAAAGATGAGTGCACTGATGATTTGTTCAAAAAAGAAAGGAGTTAAGCCTGCGACACCAAATCTTGATATAAACCGTGATAGAGGTCCGATTTTTCTTGATTTGAAATCAAAGACATGAAGTGCGCCTAGAATCATCATCATAAATAGACCGATTTGAATGACCATAATGAAATACCATGTAGGATCAATGGCACGCTCTAACATGGTTTCGGGTGCAAGAATATAACCGATAACACCGATGATCAGTGCTGAAGAACCAACCACCAACATTGACCGCGTTAATTGTTTGGTGTTTTGTTCTCTGATTAAACAAGCAATCCATACACCAAATAATGCGAATGCAAAGAAGGGGAGAATGGGATTGTTTTTGGCAACAAACCAATTGAGTAACAGCATGATGCCATAATTTCCTTGATCAACTGCATTCAGATAAACCAAATAAAGGGGAATGCGAATATAAGAAAGAATAAGAAAACTCACTGCAGAAATTAAAACTATGTTTTTAAATCCCTTATGATACATCAATTTTGTCGTGACTTTAAAATAAAGAACAAGTAATAGAATGTTTAAACTGAGCATCACTAAACTATCCACATAGAAGATGCGATCGAGTGTGAGTGGTTGGAAATGACCTTGATTGATAAGGGATACAAGTAAAGATTCATCCATCATGCGTTCATCAAAATGAATGATACCAGGACCCGTGAATAAAAAGTACATGTACGCAACAATAAATAATAGGATACCACTCACAAGCATATGTTTTAATCGTTTCGATGTTTGTTGCTTATCATGTGCATGAAAAAATTGAATGGTATAGGATACACCTGATAACATCGCAAACAATCCCGCGAACATTAATAAGAATCCAATAATCGTGATGATTGGACTTGGATTGTTCAAATCGACGTCATAGATATCATGATAATAATAAAAGGCTGTATGCAAAATCAGGACAAAGAAGACACCTAATCCGCGCAAGAAATCAAAGCTTTGATAATGTTTTTTCATATAAAAATTCTCCTTTTGAAGTGATTCTATATTGTGATACGATTTTTTAGGATCGATGATAAAACAAAATGAGCAAATTCTCTTTAAGATTAGAGTTCCCTGTTTGACAATTACACTTAAGGAAATACTCGTTCAATCATATATAAAATCTATATTTTTATATTCAAATCATATAGATTTTTGGCCCCTCTATTGATAAAATTGGCGCCCATCTTTTCTTGTTGACTAGTGTCATATAATACAAATCTCCTTCAAATTATTAGATCCTCTATAGTTTATATACAGTAAGCATAAATAAATCCAAAATGTTAGCGAATTTTTAATAGTAACTTTATTATAATCATACCAAAATAAGGAAGATATCTCAAACTAATATGTACATATTTCAGTCCTAATTCACGTTTGGTAAATCTTAGTTCATATTATGATAATGATTATAAATCATCTT
This sequence comes from Acholeplasmataceae bacterium UBA5617, assembly GCA_002424575.1. Lineage (GTDB taxonomy): Bacteria > Bacillota_I > Bacilli_A > Acholeplasmatales > Acholeplasmataceae > Peloplasma. The sequence goes on from DIKN01000026.1 coordinate 7,340, forward strand.
TTATTACGATTATTGAGAATTGATTTCTTATAATTAAAAATTGTAATCGTTAAAAGGTTAGATATCGATATAATTTCCGACTTTTAAAAAATCCGATTTCGGTTTAAAATATCAATCTGGAAATTGGCAGATAGGGGAAAATCTCACTTTTTGCATGAAAAAAAGGACTAATACATAGCGTATCAGACCTATGCTTCTAAAATGTGTGATGCTACCTATTTTAATACAAATTGGCACCCCATGAAAACTGTTAAATAATATAGAATCTAAATTTCGACCCTATAAATACTATGCTTTGGTATGCCATCATAATAAAACACATAATTCTTAGGCGGTGCAATTGTTTCTATGTGGATGCCACCAAGTATATTAATAACACTCTTTGATGGATAATTATCCTCATCACAAGAAATAATCAAATATGTCATACCATGAAACCTAGCTACCAAGTAAGTCATCGTGACGGCTATTTTGGCATAACCGTTTCCACGAAAAGGTTCGTCAATTTCATAACCGACATTCCCATTAAAATAGGAATGCTCGTTGTATCCAATGCGAATACTAATCTTACCTATTATACTGGACGTCGAGTTAAGGTAAATGTCATAATAGTAAAATGGAATAACTTTATCATCACCAACACAAGTTTCTATAAGTTTTAGCGTAAGTGTATCACCTTTAATGATTGTGAAATTTCGATTGAATTCCATAACAATGCCCCTTATAAAAACATAGTCATATAAACCGGTAAGTAAATAATATCATCTTTTGTTGTTAAATCTTTCGTATGAATGATGTATTTCTTACCTAGTTTGTCTTTAAACTTGATACTAAATTTATCTAATGATGACGTGGTATAGTTTTTGCCAGACTTAACTTCTACTGGTGATATTTTTGTCGGTTTTGTTTGATCTACAATTAGAAAATCAATTTCCATCGTATTTGAACGGTCTTGATTATCAGCTCTAGAGTAAAAATATAATTTCTTATTTAAAGCTGTAAACATTTGTGCGACAATATTTTCAAATATCATACCGTTGTTAACCTCAAGTCGATCTTGAATAATGGCTTTTGCTACTTCTTGATGCATTTCATCATTTTCACTGAATGCTTGACTCAATAACAAACCGGTGTCTGCCATATACATTTTAAGCGTTAATCTATCACGATTTAAAGATAATCCAAAATTCGGATCTGATGCATTAAAGCATACATTTGTAATCATTGCTTCATCCAACCAGGTAAAAGCATCTTCATAATCTCTAAATCGAGCATCTTTTGACAATGAACTTAACATAAACTTTTTTTCGTGTTTCGATAATTGACTAGGAATTTCATCGAAAATACTGAGTACTTTATGTTCATATCCTTTAGCATACTTTGAAATGTCATTCTTGTACAGTTTTAAGATATCTCTTTTAATTCGATCCACTTTTGTATAATCATTGGTGTTTAAGAATTCCATTACAGCTTGAGGCATACCACCGATTAACAAGTACTGTCTAAAAAGCTTCATAATCATTGAATGAATTTCACTTAGTGGTTTTAAAGTCTCAAAGTGTTTTTTAATAAGAGATATAAGATCACCTCTACCAAGTGCTACACAAAATTCCTCGAAATCAAGTGGATACATTTTAATTGTCCTTTCTTCTGAAGGTATTAAAATACTATCTACATTGCGCTTGATGGATAACAAAGAGCCTGTTTCGATGTAATCATAGCGGTTGTCATTCACGAGATGTTTGATCAGTTGTCTTGCTTGAGGAAACAGTTGCACTTCATCAAATACAATCAGTGAGTTTCTTTCATATAATGTAATCCCAGTGATTGATGTTAAGAAAAAGAAAAAATCATCAAGATTTGATGCGTACTTCTTGAAAAGTGATTTAACCTCATCGCTAGCAATACTAAAATCAATCAGTATGTAAGATTTGTATTCTTTTTTTGCAAAAGCTTCAACCACAGTGCTTTTTCCAACACGTCTTGCACCTTCGATGAGTAATGCAGTTTTACCTTTCTCATTTTTCCACGAAAGCAATTGCTTATATATTTTACGCTCCAACATTGCTATAATCACCTCTCATAACTCTATTATACACGTATTTTAATTTTTAATAAACCATATTTTACACGTATTTTGATTTTTTAATGTATCGAATCATCACGTTATTGAAAATTTACTAGCAGGTATCAAAATCCACTCCGAGTTAGTTACCTTTAAAATTAAATAATCGTGTGAATAGTAGAGTTGCCGTGTAACTAGTTAGGTAATCGTGTAACTAGTTGAATACGATTTTCATACATGTGTAGAATAAGTTAGATTTTAATTTTCTACTCGACTATCGAAAATTTGAAAGTAAAGGTCAAATATTAACACTGG
>DIKN01000018.1 GCA_002424575.1 Acholeplasmataceae bacterium UBA5617
TCATTTTTTCTTCAAGAGCATCACATGTTGGATTCACTAATCGCAGGGGTGCAATCATCATCACAATCTCTTTTCTTGTCTCAGCAAGTTCGAGAAATTCCAAGATGGGTTGTCGATGCGTCCCTTTGCCGATCACAATGGTTCCACCACCAATGCCTTCTTGTTTTGCGATTTTCAGCACTTTGCTACCTAAACCAAAATTGACGATGACAACGAGCAATTGGTAATCGGTTAATATCGATACGTTATCCATGCTAGACACCTGCCTTTCGGGTTCGACGCTTGTAAACTAAGCCTAATATCTGAAGGGTAATGATGGGTGCTAATGCCACCAGTGCAATCATGCCAAACCCATCCAAAACCAGGTTAGCACTTGAATAAGCACGTGCAGCACCCTGCACAAAAGCAAGGGTAAATGTTGCAGTGAGTGGACCCGTCGCAACACCTCCAGCATCAAAAGCGATACCCACAAACAATTTAGGAACAAAAAACATCATCGTAAGCGAGATGATATACCCCGGTAACAAAATATGCCAGAGTTGTAATTCCGGGATGAGAACACGAAGTGCTGATAATAAAATCGCACATCCAACACCGATCGATAACGGAATGAGAACGAGTCGACGTTTCACATATCCCGATGTAATATCTTCAATTTGATGGGTTAAAACCGATACAGCTGGTTCTGCGATGATGGTGAAAAGCCCGAGAAAGAAAGCAGCAATCAAAAGATAAATCGAACGTTCTTGAACTGCTAATGTTTCACCGATCAGATCGCCAACTTCCATGAAACCCGCATTGACACCGACCAAAAAAATGAACAAACCGAGGAGTGCGTAAATGAAACCTTTGATCATTTTGAATAATGGGCGATTCTTTAATTTGAATCCAAAGATTTGAAGTAAGATAAAGATACCCAATAGAGGTGAAAAAGCAACGATTGTATCCAAAAACGATGAGGGAATCACATGTAAAAAGGGGGTAAGGATTAGCCCTGTATCGCTAAAAATAGGAATCGGAGGATCTGTGAAAACAAGATCTTGTGCAAAAAAACCGAGGATTAAAAGCCCCATCACGGCACCTGCAGATGCAATCGCAACCAAGCCAAAAGAGTCCTTTTCAGAGGCTTTAACATCGCGCTTTAACCGTGATATCCCCACCGATAAGGCGAGTAAAAACGGAACAGCGAGCACACCGGTTGTTGCTCCTGATGCATCGAATGCAATCGCAAGAAAAACAGGTGATGAAAAAAGGGCGAGGATACCAATGATGATATAGAGGACGATAAGTATTTTAAAGAGTGGAATATTATAGATGATACGTGTAAAGCCTAAGCTGACCAAAAGGGCTAACCCCATCGATACGGTGATCAATATCATGTTTGATGAGATGAGACCTGAGGTTACGGTATGAACTTGATTCGCAAAAACGATGAGACCAGGTTCGGCTATGGAGATCACAAAGCCAAGGATTATACCTGCAAGAATGACAATCCATAGACGATTGGGCTTGGTAATCTGTTCACCCGTCAAAGCCCCAAGTGGTGTGATCGCTAGATCAACACCGACTAAGAAGAGTGATAGCCCAAGGATGACAAAGACCGATCCCAATAAGAAACGAAGAATTTGACCACCGCTTAAAGGAACAAGCGTAAAATGAAGGATGAAGACAATGCCCATAATGGGTAACATCGCATAAATGTTTTCTTTTAATTTGCTTGCGATTAATGTCACATCGATCCTCCCTTTCAACTTGATCTTTATTTTTATTATACAATAAAAAGGATTCCTTGAACGGATGAATAACATCATCCATGTAAGATTCATGTGCAGAAGAAAAAAGAGATGAAAATGATAAAATTTCTTAATGGACGGCTTGACATCATTTGAATTATTTGTTATCATGAAAAAGCACGATGTCGTGGGCGTCGTATAATGGTTATTACACGTGCTTGCCAAGCATGAGATGGGGGTCCGATTCCCCTCGCCCGCTCCATAACTTGCTGAACCGCTGATCATGCGGTTTTTCTCTTTTTAAGACGTGTGACGTTTTATCACTTTTCAGTGCAATTACACTTGATTATCATGATTATTCATGCTATAATTCACCCGTCGCAATCTCCGAATCACATGAAATGAGTGGGGGAACCAGGTCTTACTGGGGTGAATTCTTTAAAAAAGATTGGGCTACTTGGAAGCCCTAACCCGTCAGCTAACCTCATAGGAGTTACCAAGCGTATGGCCATAAATGGCTATGCGCTTTTATTTATGCAAAAAAGGGGTACGTTATATGAATATTATTTTGAAATTAAGCTTGATTCTTGTTGTCGGTTTTATCTTTGGTAAAATCGCTAAATGGTTAAAATTACCCAGTGTTTCAGGTTACTTAATCGCCGGTCTTTTTTTAGGACCCTCACTCTTTGAATTTGTGAGCCGTGAAGAAGCCGAATCGTTTAAAGTTATCAGTGAATTGACATTATCCTTCATCGCATTTGGGATCGGAAGCGAATTTATGCTTAAAGATATCATGGCAATGGGAAAAAAGATTGCGATCATCACGCTCGCTGAAGTCGTTGGAGCAATCGGTGTTGTATTCTCTGTGATGTATTTCATCTTTGACTTCCCACTCGCCTTTTCCATGGTCATTGCCTCCATGTCAGCTGCAACAGCCCCAGCAGCAACCATTATGGTCATCCGTCAATATCGTGCTTATGGTCCTGTCACAAAAACCATTTTACCTGTTGTAGCCTTAGATGACGTGTATGGTATTATGGCTTTTGGTATCGCCATATCGATTGCGAAAATTCTCGTGAGTGGTCAAGATTTCTCCATCTTAACCATCATCGGTGTTCCCCTTCTTGAAATATTGGGTTCACTCGCTCTAGGTCTAGCTTTAGGTGTGATCTTATCCTTCTTAACCAAAAAAATTGATCCTAAGGATGAATTGCAAATTAAAACTGTGTTCTTCGTTGGACTTGCTGCAGGACTTGCGATGTGGTTAAACTTATCACCACTTCTGGCTAACATCATGATGGGAGCAACCCTAGCAAACTTACGTAAATATGCTAATCGGAGCTTCTCAGCAGTCAACGACTTTGTCCCTATCTTCTACGTCCTCTTCTTTACTTTAGCTGGTGCTAGTCTTGATATTGCCATCTTAAAATCGGTCGGTATAGCAGGGATAGGTTATATCATTGCACGGGCTTCTGGTAAGATACTCGGCGCATTCTTAGGAGCAAAATCGGTCAAGGCAGAACCTCAGGTTCAAAAATGGCTGGGTATTGCACTTCTCCCACAGGGTGGTATTTCGATCGGTTTATCGGTTATTGTGATGCAGCAACTTCCGCAGTATGCCGTTGAACTCACCACCATCATCATGGCATCCGTTCTTGTTTATGAAACGTTTGGACCAATCTTCGCGAAGATCTCCATCTCTAAAGCTGGAGAAATCAATGCTTTACCAGAAATTGAAGAGTTATTAGAACCTTCGACTGGTCATTAAAAAAATGGGGATGCTCGGGTGAGCATCCCTTATCTTTTATGCTTGTTTGGGTTCGATCAGTTCTTTTGGTTTTTTGAGTGATGGTAGCAAACTTACGATGATTAAATAAATCAGGAATAATGCGAATGCATCCATGATCCAATCATGAATCGTGGTGAATTTCGCAGCTTCATCGATAAAGCGACGCACAACGATGAAGGGTACGGTGATGATGTTGCAAAGCATGAGTGATAGAGCAGCAACCGGTTGTTTCGCATTGAATGCAAGAAAGACATAAAGACTAACGATGAGAAGTGCGTTAAATCCACGATCGAGGTAAATATAGAGTGCAAACAGCAATAACAATAACGAATGACCTGGATTCTTCAATTCAACTTTAAATCCATCGGTCAAGAGATAAGACATGATGATTGCCCCTAAGTAAACGCATGCAATCAAAATCATGACGGTATTGATTGAAAAATTCACGATAAAATCTTCAAAGAAAAAATGATAGGAAAACAGCCAATTGATAAAAGCGTTTAACCCGTTAGCAAAAACAACTAAAAACAGAACAGCATGAGCTGCTAGAGGTTTTTTATTGAGAAAAAGTAACCACACAGCTCCTAAAATCAGGATGATGGGTAAAAGGTTTTGAGTAACCTCTAAAACATCATCTGCTCCACCCAGATAAAGATAGAGCCCAATCATCGACAGGACAACCAAACCGATCATCTGCATCTGAGAATTGATCTTTGTCGATAGTGACTTCACAAAAGCAAACATAGAATCCCTCATTTCTGCATATATTTAGCCTCATTATAATGCTTTTATGCATATTTGTTATCATTTGATGTGTCGTATATGCATGAAAAAGAAATCGATCTAAAAAAAAGGAGATCGTTTTCGCGATCAACCTCTTTAGGATGAAAAAGATAGTTAAAAATACTATTGATGATGTTGGAGGATACCTTTTATTGCACCATAAATCAAGAAAAGGGCAAAGGCTGCAAAGAGATAATAACCGAGTGTTTGATGAAACAGATGACCTTCAATAAATAGACTTAAAAGTCTAAAAGGTACATCGATGACTCCTGCTAATAATAAGACGATGGCATATAACGATGAACCAAACAACAATGCAATCATCGGTGGTAATATCTTTAAAACTGCACCTGAGAAACCATCTCTAACATAGAAAAATAAAAATGCAATCAATGCGGACACAAGGACAGGACTCGACGATAGTTTTGCGTGAAATTGTCCATCTAGAATAAACGATAAAACATAAAGCACGAGGTAAACAAAGATGATGGCATTGATGATCAATCCAATCGTCCATGTCGTTTGAAAACTCAATGTCTGAAAATCAAACGATGTTAAAGCGACAATCAGTGCACGCCCTGATGCAAGATAAGATGTGATTAAGAGCAAGACATGCGAAGCTAAACTCTGTTTGGCAAGTGTTAAGCCGATGATAGAAATCCCGATCAACACCACAGGTAAAATATTTGCTAAACGATCAAAGATGTTGATTCCTCCGATGTTTTGATAAAACGTGTAAAGTGTAATTAATATCACAATAATTGTTGTAACGGTGCTTGGAAATAGATTTCTAAAATTTTTAATGAATGTCATACCGATTTCTCCTTTGATAATACCTAAGTCTATTTTATCAAAGGGATGAAGCGAATAAAAATGATTGGCTTAAAGAAAAAACGCTCCTTAGGAGCGCATGTGACCAAATTCAGGATAACTGTGATGAAAATCCACTTTCACAAGGAGAAAGGATTCGATTTCTTGGAGGATCTGATAGAGTGAAGATCTGAGTTCAAACTCATCACGGGTCTGTGGAAGTTGTGCTTGTTTATAATATTGCATGAGCAGATCCAGTCTTTTCAGTTGACCGGTTGCTCGATCATATAATCCGATATCATTGGCAAGTATCTTGACATAATCGGAAATATCTTTTGCAAAGGGATGTAAGACTTTAATTTTAAGTGCATGTTGATACATGTGTCTTAAATAGGAAGATTGTTCCTTGCGCATATGAAAATACGCTAAATAGGAATGATCATTTTGAAAGAGAAGGTCTTTATCAACGAGTTCAACCTCATCAATGGTTGATTGAATCTTACGATCCAACATTTCATAGTGTCGATAATATTCTTCGTGATATTCAGGATCTTTGAGTAAAAGGGATAACATAAATAAATGATCCCTTATCAATTGATCGACCGACTGAACATGACGATCTAATACTTTTTCTGAGGATTGCGGATAGATGATGTTGATGATCATCGCAACCCCTACTGCGATGAATAAAATCGCTAACTCATTTCCAATCATGTTGAAGTTAAACGCTTCTTCAATCAAAAGATGGGATACCAAAACCAACGATAAAACAATCCCTTCTTGTAACTTCAATTTAAAGGATGTATAGATGAATAAGAATGAGAAGATTGAAAAAACAAGAAATGTATAACCAAATGCGAGAAACATCAACGTTGAAAGCATCAGGCCAAAAATAGCGTCGACAACGCGTCGAATGGAGGACAACATGGAGTCTCGTTTGGTGAGTGAAATGGATAAGATGGCGACAATCCCTGCTGTTAGCCAGTATTCAATGCCTAAAGCGCGTGCAATCAAGGATGTGATCACACCAACCAAAACCATTTTAATTGTTGTATTGAGTATTCTCAAAAGAAAACCTCACTTTTTGGTGATGCTTTTGAATTGCTCGTAATAAAGTCTGATATCCGATAAATTAAAAGGTGCTTCTTTGTTTTCAATACGTTCTTTCAAGAGATCAATTTGGCGATGAATGATCTCTTGAATCTCTTCACCATAGCACATGGAATCTTGATGGACTTGATATTCTTTTTCATCGAGCAGGATATACTTTCCATCAGGAAAAACCTTGATATCAAGGTCATAATCAATATATTTTACAGCTTCACCATCATAGAGATAAGGTGATGAGAGGTTGCAATAAAAATAGATACCATCACGTTTAAGCATACCGATGATGTTAAACCATAAATCGCTATAAAAATAACAGATTGCAGGCTCTTTCGTATGCCAACTGCGTCCATCGGCTTCAATCACTTTCGTACGATTATTACCGGTGACTAAAACATGTTGATCTTGATACAATACCACGGATTTTTTCCAGACTCGGTGCAGTTTTTTGTTATGCTTGTAGCTGTGAATGGTCACAGTCATACCGGTTGATAATTTCATAAAACCACCTCAAATGATGGTCATATTATATCATAAAACCATCCTTTTTGTAGGGTCTGATGTTTGATTTAAATGATTTCTTCACTTCATGCTTTCTATCTCTTGTTTGAGAAGAAGCAATAATCG
>DIKN01000097.1 GCA_002424575.1 Acholeplasmataceae bacterium UBA5617
GGTTTATGATTGATTTCGTATAAAATTTTGGATTGACTGAGTTTTGCTCTGGTACCTGCACCAGCTGCAACAATGAGTGCTGTATTCATGTTTACCCCTTGATCACGTCGTCTAACGGTTCGTCGTGAGCATCGATATCAAATGTATCAATTTCTTGAAAATCATAGATGACACCAACCACGCGCTTGGGGCGGTAGCGGTGTAAGTAGCGGTCATAATATGCTTTTCCATAGCCAATTCTATATTTCGCTTTTGAAATGATGAGTGCGGGAGCAAGCATGTAGTCAATCTGTGTGATCGCTGATACTTCACTCTGCGGTTCCATGACACCGAATGCCGATTTCATCCATTTCATCGATTGTGTATAAGGATAGAAATGAAGTCCATCTTTTTCAACACGAGGAAAAACAAATGTTTTATGGTCTTGAAGAAGCGCGAGCAGATTCACTTCTTGTCCCATCGGATAAAAGAGAGCTACTGTTTGAGCGTTCTGATAAAATGCATCTAAACGAATTTGATCGATTATTCTTTTTGAACGTTCCAAAACATCCTCTGAACTCAATTGACTTCGCTTGTTTAGCATGTCGTTTCTAAGTTCTGATTTGGTCATGAGGTAATATCCTTATAATAACAACCGTGTGAAGAAAAGTTTGGATTTTCTGCAATCTTTAACGCTTGGGCAGCAGCTTGATAGAGCTGATGCTCTTCATGTGCATCACTTCCACCAATCGCAATCCCTGCAAACACTTCAAGTTCAACCGAAAGTGATCCATATTGCATGACAAGGTTTAAGAATGTCTTATTTGATTTAATACCATTTTGTAAAACATCAATTTTCCTTGGATCTGTAATGGTAACTGCAAATTCGATCCCTGACATTCTAAAGATATTCCCTGATTCTGTCACGAATGATGTTCTCATTTTTTTGATGTATTCTGCCATCAACATGTTACCCACTTCACGTCCGTGAGTCTCGTTGATTTTAGGCATATTCTTTAATTTGAATACGACGAGTTGGAAATATCGACGGTCTCTAAAAAGTTTATTCATGGAGACCATGAGATCATTTTGATCGGCAAGTAAATCAAGTTCGTCGATATTTGAAGCCATAAAATGCTTGGTTTTCATGGGATTTAACGTGCCCATGATAACTGCAGCGTGTGTGTCTTCAAAAAGGCGTTTTCCTTTTTCTTTCATCCAGATATAGCGGCCTTCGACCATGATGCGATAGGATGTGCTATATTGTTTTTTATTAATGGTTAAATCGCCCAACAAGGCTAAATATTTCTTTAAATCTTCTGCTTCAATCAGTCGTCTAAAATCGGTTAGATCAAGCGTGTTTCCTGGAAGATGTAGAATTTCAACAAGTTTATCGGATGCCCAAATAATCCGTTCATCAAGGTCGATATAGAACAAGCCTTCTTCAGAAATTTCAAGGGTTGCGATAAACTTATGACGAATACTTTCGAGTTCAAGATTGCGTTCTTGAAGTTCCTTTTCAACGGCAAGCAAATCGAAGTTTGATTTCTTTTCACCGACACATATGCGACCTTTGTAACGACCTAGGGCATAGACGGGTTGCATCACCATATGCAGGATGACTGGATTCCCATCAGCATTTAAGAATGTTAATTCTTCAACTTCTGAATCGCCGGGTTTCGCACGTTCCTTGTAACCTAAATAGTAACTTTCAAGTTGACGATTGTTCACTTCTTGTGTATTAAGTTTTTGGAAGCGAATTGATTTGTTTAATACATTAAATAATTTCTTTCCGATAACTTCATCCTTTTCAAATCCTATTTCTTTAAGAAGCGATGAAGACATGTCTTTGATGCGTTCTTTCATATCGACGACATAATACGTGTTCCATCTTGAATTTTTAATCGATTTGACAAAGAGTTGATAGTGATTAGCTTTAAGGATTGCAGTCTTAAATGAGCCATATAATATTAGAATGAATAAAGCATAAACAAAGAAATTGTACCCGATATAGATATCTTCATAAAGCGGATTGTTTCTGATAGTTGTTTCATACATGACAAGAACCATGACAGCAACCGCAACGTTGAAAAAACCGATGACCAATCGGTTTTTTAGTACTTTTTCAGATTGAATACTTTGAATGATCACCAAAAAAAGCATGAACGTGGTGATGATTAAAGGATAGATCGGATGTTGTAACATGCTATCACCAAGAAATTTCTAAGACATACGTGATGAAGAGTACCACGAGGGTAATCAAAAAGGAGACAAGATAAATCATCCACTTGTTTTTACTAAAAAATGCAGCTGTTTTTTCAGCGAGATTACGGTTGGCAAAAGCGCGAAGAGGTTCGAAAATGAACGTTAAAATCTTTTTGATGGTTTTCATAAATTCTTCCTCACTTCATAAACATGTTGATGTACTCCATCAACTTGTCGCGATCATTAATCTTTAGCATGATACCTTCAACAGCGATTGAAACATTCCCGGTTTCTTCCGAGACAATGATGGTCAAACTATCTGTAATTTCACTGATACCTAATCCAGCGCGATGTCTTGAACCGGTTGTTTTTTCAAAGTTTTGATTATCGGATAAAACGAAATAAGCACCCGCACACAAAATCGAGTCTCCTCGGATAATCACTGCACCATCGTGAAGTGGTGTGTTAGGGGTAAAAATATTGATCAAAACTTCTTTGGAAACTTCGCTGTTCATCATGATGGCGCGTTCTGCGTATTGATCCAATGTATTATGTTTTTCAATGGTCATGAGTGCACCAATCGATTGACTGGATAGATACATCGCTGCGTCGACAATGGCTTGTTTTGTACGCTCACTCCCCATCACAACATTCTCATTGCGTGAGTCTGCTTTCCATACAAACTCCAAGGAACGTCTGATATCTGGCGCCATGATAACAATCATTAAAATGGGTAGCCATTCAGCTAAATAAGCGAGAGCTTTTGCACTGATTAAAAGATCAAAATAGTTAGCAATGAGGGCTAACACATAAACAAGAAGAAACGAGGACGCTATGGAAAGCATTCTCTTGTTTGATAATAAAAACTTGACGAGGAAAACGACGAGCACCCACACAAAGTAGGCATCGACAATGATCTTCCAGATCGGGATACCGAATAACATATCATCGCACTCCTTTTAACTACATCTATTATATCATAACACCTTCTCAACAAAAGATGATTTTATCACCATCGATTGCAGAACTCATATAAAGCGTCTATAATAAGTGTGGTGATAAAAATCACCAACTCCGAGGAGGTATCGACATGTCCATTGATTTATCTAACTCGTATACACACTAGCCGCCTATGGTCATGACGGATATGTTTTTCCCATCAAAAGACGTATTTTTAGCGTGATTCTAGGCCTTCTTCAGTCAAACGACAGCTCTGTTTGCACACATGTGCATCATGATGATTTATCTAAAGAAAGAGGACTATATGGATCAAGCATTACTCGTAGGTTTAGCCTACAAACATACATATGAAGAAACAATGGAGTCATTGGTTGAACTCGAACATTTAGCGGAAGCTCTCAACATTCAAACCAAGGACAAAATTGTTCAAAACGCAAAAGAAATCACACCCCGGACCTATATTGGAACCGGTAAAGTACAAGAAGTTAAAAAGATGATTGAAGTACTCGATATTGATATCGTGATTTTTGATGATACCTTATCGCCTGCACAGGTCAAAAATCTTGAGAAAGAATTAGACATTCAAGTCATTGATCGCAGTTTTTTGATTCTTTCGATTTTTGCTGAACGTGCACAATCCAAAGAGGCTGTTTTAGAGGTTTCACTCGCCCAAAAAATGTATTTGCTTCCAAGATTGATTGGCATGAGTCAATCCCTATCAAGACAGGGTGGTGGATCATTTAACGCAAAAGGACCCGGCGAAACCAAATTGGAACTGGACCGCAGACGACTCTCTGAAGAAATAACATTCATCAAACGTGAACTCGAAAAAATTAAAGAAGAAAAAATGGTTTCGAGAAAGCAAAGATTGAGAAACCGGATACCTGTTGTCGCGTTGGTCGGGTACACAAATGCTGGTAAATCATCAATCATGAATTCTCTATCGCGTTATTTAAAACACGATTCAGAACCTGTCCTTGAAAAGGATATGCTCTTCGCAACCCTCGATACAAAAGCTAAGCGATTGCAAAAGGAAAACTATCCACCGTTTATCTTGATTGACACCGTTGGTTTCGTTTCGAAATTACCGCATGAACTTGTGAACAGTTTTGAATCCACATTAAGTGATGTGGTGGGTGCAGACTTATTGCTTCATATCGTAGATGGCGCTTACTTCAATCGCAAACAGATTGATACAACAAAAGAAGTTCTAGAAAAGATTGGTGCATCCCACATTGAACGATTACTTGTTCTCACTAAAAAGGAAATTGCTCTAACGTTACCCGATTTACAAGAAGACTATGTTTTTGTTTCAAATAGAACAGGTGAAAATATTGATACACTGGTTAATATGATCTATGGACATCTGTACAAAGAAAACCGCATTCATGTTTTAAAGATACCATTCAATCAGGGACAAATATACGCTAATCTCAAAGAGAATAACACCATTTTGGAAACGCATTATGAACATGATGGAACCTATGTGAAAGTTATACTCACACCTGAACAAGCAATTATGTTGTCATCATACATAATCAATAAAAGCGCTTTATAAAGCGCTTTTTTGTTTCTTTTGAATAAGAAATTCTCTGACTGCTTCAACCATGGGTTGTGAATCTAAGATGAGTTGGAATCGATCTGTTTCGATATACTGAAGTTTAGGATTGGTCATCATATCAACCAAAGCTTCAATTAATGCACTTCCACCCAATGGATCTTCATCATGGCTATAAAAGAGAAGTGTTCGATAATTCAAATACTTAAAGTCCATCTTTTGAAATCTATAGTTTGCAAGTAGATCTCGAATGATTTCCATCTGCTGTCTTTCATCTGTTTCTGTGTATTTACTGATTAGAAATTCGAAGTATTCGATTTCATCTTCTTTTGATAATACTTGTTTGATTTGATCGATTAGTGCTTGCTTAATCGCATTGAGTGGCATGATTTTTCTTAAATTTTTGAGTTCATCGATGGTGTGTAATATGCCTTTAATCACATCTTCTGTATACTCATCCCCCTTTTTGGGGTGTGTTGGTGTGTTATAGAGGATCAGATATTCTGTTTGACTTGCATGATCTCGAGCGAACACTTGAGCAAGACCTCCACCATGGCTCATGCCCAATAATGAGATTTTTTTTAATCCGATAAACTTGATGAGATTTGATAGACAATCAATGATACGTTCAACCGATATTTTCATCGCTAAGTCTTCAACCGTTAATACTTGAAAATCATGTGATAGTGCTTCTTGAAGTTTGAAGTAAGCTTCACTTGTAAACATGCTGCTTCCTACCCAAAGGACAATGGTCTTTTCACCTGTACCAAAAAGGCGGTAGTTCATCACATCACCGCGATAGTGAAAGCTTTTTTTGGGGTATTTTTTTATAAACGTTTGGTACTGATCAAGAATGGACAATCTCCATCAATCCTTCCTGTTTGATACGCTTGAGTACGAAGAGTTCGCGCTCAATCCAGGTCGCAACATCGTGATGAAATAACATCGCTTTTTCGTTTATGCTAATGGCTTCATCAAGGGATAACCATACCATGTGATAGCCATATTCTTTTTCATAATGATCTAGATTTAATGGGTGAATTTTAGATTCAACGTGGGCAACATAATAATAAGATGTCATCTCAAAAATGCATGGATCATCATATGTGGATTTTCTTTTTTCTCGAATGGAACCATAGGGTTGAATTGAGGAGGGTATCACGATCAATCCCGCTTCTTCTTGCACTTCACGAATCAAACACATCGTGTGTGTTTCGCCTTCTTCAAGCCCTCCACCAGGAAACTTACATTCGTTAAACGTGTTACTTTGAATCATCGCGAGTTTTCCATTTTGGATGATGATCGCGCGTAGTGCAACACGTGATGTTGTTTTTGTCAATCCCTCGTCATTGAGTAAATCAAAGGTATGAAGCTCTCTCATGATGATTTCTCCTAAGCATATCTATTTTATACGATGATTGATTATTCGACAATAGATTTGCGAAAAAAGGGAGTCTCCGTTTCTGAGTAGGGGGGATAAAAAGAGAAAACACGAGATAGAATCTCGTGTTAATAGATAGATGGCGGAAGAGATGGGATTCGAACCCACGTGCCCCTTTTGAGGACAACTGCATTTCGAGGGCAGCTCGTTACAACCACTTCGATACTCTTCCGTATGTTTAAGGATGCGCATTAAAAAATGCTTCCACGTAAACTTTAAACTCTTCTTTTGTTCGTGCTGTAGATAATTGTTTTCTTAGCTCAGATGCATGATCTATACCTTTTAGATACCATGGACCATGACTTCTCATTTCTAAAACAGCAACGTGTTCACCTTTTAATTCTACCAAAGAATCTAAATGTTTCAACATCATCTCTTGAATTTCTTGGTGTGTTGGTCTTGGTATAATGGTTCCATCTTTTAAGTACTGATGAATCTCTCTAAATATCCAAGGATTACCTAATGCCCCACGACCAATCATGACTGCATCACATCCGGTATAATCGAGCATGTGTTTCGCAGAAGGTCCATCCGTAACATCACCGTTTCCAATAACTGGAATATTGACTGCCTGTTTAACGGCTTTGATGACATCAAGGTCAGCGTGTCCACCATAACCTTGAGAGCGTGTTCTTGCATGAACGGTGATGGCACTCGCACCCGCTTGTTCAATGCGCTTTGCAACATCAACCGCATTAATAGATTGATGGTCCCATCCTGAACGAATTTTAACTGTGACAGGCTTTGATACGGTTTTAACGATTTCGTTCACAATATGATAAATCAGATCTGGATTTTTCATCAGTGATGCTCCTGCTTGAGCCTTAATGGCCACTTTAGGAACGGGACATCCCATATTGATGTCAATGATATCACAATTTGAATGCTCATCGATGTATTTCGCAGCTTTGACCATGGTGATTAAATCGGAACCGAAAATTTGTTGAGCCATAGGTTTTTCGATATCGGTCATGTACAATAGTTTCTTTGTTTTATCGTTTTCATAGAGTAACCCTTTATCAGAAACCATTTCTGCGAAAACTAAACCTGCACCATATTGTCTGGTTAATATGCGAAAAGGGGAGTTGGAAACACCCGCCATCGGCGCTAAAATGATTTGATTTTCAATCGTTAAATTGCCGATTTTAAAGGCCATGCTTATCACCTGACTTATTGTATCATAAGTGTTTGGACAATTCAATTATGGTACAATGTTTCATAGAGGAGTGACAAGATGAACGATTACGCCATTATCAGTTATGCTTATCAAAAAGAGGTAAGAATTTATACCGCCACTTCAACCGGTTTGGTTGAGGATTCAAGACGCATCCACGCTACATGGCCGACTGCAACCGCAGCTTTTGGTCGTGTTTTAACGGTATCAGCCATGATGGGGTTGATGTATAAAAATGAAGAAACCATCACGATTAGAATAAAAGGGAATGGGCCGATTGGTAGTATTCTTGTTGAAGCAAATGCCAAAGGCGAAGTCCGTGGTGAAATTCAAAACCCTAACGTCTATATCAAATACGAGGATGGTCCTAAAAAAGGAAAGTTGAATGTTGGTGCAGCTGTTGGTCAAGGTTTTTTACATGTGACCAAGGATTTAAAAATGAAAGATTATTTTACGTCATCTGCTGAACTTCAAACCGGAGAAATCGGCGATGATTTCACGTATTATTTTGTCCTTTCAGAACAAATCCCTTCTTCTGTAGGTGTTGGAGTATTAGTGGGGACTGATCACCATGTACTCTCGGCTGGAGGCTATATTTTACAATTGATGCCCAATGTCAAAGAAGAAACGATTCAGCGCATCGAAGCGATTATTGCATCGCTTCCACCGGTCAGTCAACTGATTTCTGAAGGATACACCCCTGAGATGTTACTTTCAAAACTTGCGGATGGAACCGAACAAATTTTAGAAAAACACGCTATTTCATATACATGTCATTGTACAAAAGAAGGTTTTACGAGAAGTCTTTCTGCCCTCGATGATCAAACGCTCCATGAATTAATCCATGAAGATGGTCAAGCTGAAATTGAATGTCACTTTTGTCATACAAAATACCATTTTACAAAGGATGAACTCGAAAAAATTCGTGTTGATCGAAAAAATAAGTAAATGAATAACTATCAAAAAGCACACCTTAT
>DIKN01000091.1 GCA_002424575.1 Acholeplasmataceae bacterium UBA5617
TCTTGTGCATCTTTTTCGAGTGCTTCTTTGCGTGAACGAATGAGATCTAAGTCATGACCAGATAATGCACTTTCAAGATCTTTAATCAATCCTTCAAGTTTAGTCTTCGTGGATGCATCCACTTCTTGACCTAAATCATGGATCGCTTTGTTGGTTTGGAAAATGAGGTTGGATGCTTCATTGCGTAAATCTGCTTCTTCCCTCTTCTTCTTATCAGCTTCAGCTTGTTCTTCAGCTTCTTTCACCATGCGATCAATTTGATCTTTAGAAAGCGAACCAGAACCAGAAATGGTAATCTTTTGTTCCTTGTTCGTGCCTAAATCTTTAGCTTTCACTGAGACAATACCGTTGGCATCGATATCAAAGGTAACTTCAATTTGAGGAACACCACGTGGAGCAGCTGGAATATCAGCGAGTTGGAAACGTCCAAGTGTCTTATTATCCGAAGCCATGGACCGTTCACCTTGTAAAACATGAATATCTACAGCAGGTTGGTTATCTGCAGCGGTTGAGAAGACTTGTGATTTGGATGTTGGGATGGTTGTGTTGCGTTCGATAAGTTTTGTGAAGACACCACCGAGTGTTTCAATACCTAATGAAAGTGGGGTTACGTCAAGTAAAAGGACATCTTTAACATCACCCGCTAAGACACCACCTTGAATAGCAGCACCCATTGCGACCACTTCATCGGGGTTCACACTCTTATTGGGTTCTTTACCAAGTTCACGTTTAACCATTTCTTGAACAGATGGGGTACGTGTAGAACCACCGACCAATAAGACTTGGTCGATATCTTTAGGTGTCATCTTCGCATCCGATAATGCGCGACGAACTGGACCGACGCAACGTTCAACGAGATGTGCAGTAAGTTCATTGAATTTTGCACGTGTCAATGTCTTTTCAAGATGCAAGGGACCTGCTACACCCATGCTGATGAAGGGCAGAGAAATCTGAGAAGATGTAATACCTGAAAGTTCTTTTTTAGCACGTTCAGATGCATCTTTTAAACGTTGAAGTGCCATCTTATCTTTAGATAAGTCTACACCATTTTCTTTCTTAAATTCATCAATTAAATAATTCATGATGACTTCATCATAATCATCACCACCGAGGTGATTATCACCTGAGGTTGAGATGACTTCAAATGTTCCATCCGCTAAGCGAAGGATTGAGACGTCGAATGTTCCTCCACCTAAGTCGAAGACTAAGACTGTCTGTTCTTTGTCGGTCTTGTCGATACCATAAGCGAGTGCCGCAGCTGTGGGTTCGTTGATGATGCGTTTGACATCAAGACCTGCAATCTTACCTGCATCTTTCGTTGCCTGACGTTGCGCGTCATTAAAATATGCGGGTACTGTGATGACCGCTTGAGTCACGGTTGCACCTAAGTAATCTTCAGCAGTCTTCTTCAAGTTCTGAAGAATCATGGCTGATATTTCTTGTGGGGTATACTTCTTTCCATTAATATCCACACGATAATTCATATCACCCATATGACGTTTAATGGATGAAACGGTGTTAGGGTTGGTGATGGCTTGGCGTTTTGCTACATCACCGACGCTGATATCTTCACCTTTGAAAGAGACGACTGATGGTGTTGTACGTCCACCTTCAGCGTTTGCGATCACTTTAACTTCGCTGCCTTCCATTACAGCGACGCAAGAGTTTGTCGTACCTAAGTCAATACCGATAATTTTATTTGTCTTTGCCATTTTCCTCACTCCATTCGTTGATTTTGACCATGGCAGGTCTGATGAGTTGTTCTTTATACATGTAACCTTTTTGCACCACTTCAATCACGATGCCGTTGGGTTGATCGGGATTTGATACTTTTTCAATCGCATGATGGAGATTAGGATCGAAGGGTTTATTTTTTGCTTCAATTTCCTTAATACCATCTGCTTGTAAAACGTTAAACAATTGATCATTGATCATTTTAAAACCGATTAAGAAGTTTCTTAAGAGTTCATTGTCCGTGGGCATGTTCACGATACGATCGAGTTGATCCAAGGGATTTAAGAGTTCGCTGATTAAAGATTTGCTGGCATATTTGCGATCTTGAATCCGTTCGTTATGCATCCGCTTTTTAAAGTTTTCAAGCTCTGCAAGATTTCTCAAGTATTTATCTTTATAATCTGCTATTTCTTTTTCTAATGCTTCAACCTGTTCTTTATGCTTGTTACGTCTTTCTTTTTTGGATGCTTCATGCTCTACTTCTTCGTGCATGTCTTCCGTCTTTAGCTCTTTTTCTTTGTTTTCATCCATGTTCATCATCCTTTATCTATTTTTTATAGAGCTTTCCTAAATTGCTTGCGATATATTCGACAAGCGGGATCACTTTGTTATATTCCATACGTGTCGGCCCAACCACAGCAATCGTTCCATGTTCAAACTCACTGATGCGATAAGGTATGGAAATCACGGTACAGTTTTCCATCGGGATCATCTGTAATTCACTACCAAACCGAATGCTTAACCCTTCATGATCACCGATCAATTTGACAAGGTCCCTTCGATCGAGCATATCGACAAAGCTCTTGATATGTTTGACATTGGTGAACTCGGGTTGATCAAAGACGTTGGTGACACCGGATAAATAGAAATTATCTTGTGCAAACTTCGAGAATGCATGAATAAACGAATGAATGAGTTGTGTCTGATACTCCATAAAGGTTTGAATTTCATTTTTCGCAAATTCAGCTTCAAGAATGTTGCTTGCTTCTGAAATCTTACGATTTTTGAGAAGATCATCCAGCGTTTTAATCACATCTTTGAGTTCATTGATATTCATTTCATCAGGAACACGAATGTTTTGATGTTGGACATGACCTTGATCGGTCACAATCAAAATCACAGCATCTTGTTCAGAGATGGGAATGAAATCTATTTTTTTAATGATACTCCCTGACGATGAAGGTCCAACCGCCATCGCGGTGTAGTTGGTTAATTCAGACAGAAGATGAATGGCTTCCTCAACCGCAGCTTCACGTGCGAGTCGGTTTTTTAAAAAGATTTCATCAATCAATGGAAATTGCATCATCACATCGCTGTCGCGAGTCACAAGATGTTCCACATAATATCGATATCCTTTTTCAGATGGAACTCGACCCGATGAGGTATGTGTTTTCTCCAAATAACCCAGTTCTTCGAGTTGAGCCATATCGTAGCGGAGCGTCGCTGACGAAAAGTTGAGATAGGGCATGTTGGTCAATGTTTTTGAACCAACAGGCTGTGCATCTTTAACATAAGCTTCTATAATCGCTTTTAAAATCAGTTTTTGACGGCTCGATAACATGGGTTCACCTCGATTAGCACTCTTTCTTTATTTGTGCCAATTTTATTGTACACGATGCATTTGGCACTGTCAAGGATTATGTGCTATTTTTCATGAAAAAAGAAAAGACACATAGTGTCTTATTTGGTGTGCTGCTTCATCCATTTCACATAATAAGGATTATTCTTCTGCTCATAGCGTATTGTCGATGCATCATCATGACCAGGGTAGATTTTAATTGGAGTCGGTAATGATAAAAGCGTGAGCACACTTTTTCTAAGTTCTGGAAGATTTCCAGAATATAGATCGTGTCTACCTACCGATTCTTTAAAGAGTGTATCCCCAGTAAAAAGCTTTTGTTCATAAAGGAAAGAAAGTCCTCCCTTGGTATGACCAGGTGTATGGTAAACTTCAATCACATGATCAGCCAAAGGAATGGAATCTCCTTGTTTAACGTACCTTAAATCGAGTTGCTTCCGTTTATAAGGATGTGTTTTTGGCGCATAACCATTATATTGATCTTCAAACAAAAGATGGGCATCGTCTTGATGCATGTAGATAGGTACATCAAAATGGCCAATCAGATCGACGTGATCCTGATGAGCGTGAGTCAATAAAATCGCTGAAAGCGTCCGATTTTCAAGTGCATGCATGATACTCTCATAATCATGCGACGGGTCGATCAAAACACATGTATCAAAGCGACAAATCAGATAAACATGGGATAAATCATCATTTCCTTTGAATTGAATCATGGTCTTCATTTAGAAAAAAAACTATTCCAAGAATAGCTTATTTCTTTTCCTTGTGGATGGTGTACTTTCTTTCACGCGGGCAATACTTCTTTACTTCCATGCGCTCAGGGTGAGCTTTTTTGTTTTTGTTAGTATGATAGTTTTCTTCGCCGCATTCGGTACAAACCAATTTAACTAGGTCGCGCATAATATCCCTCCAAACATACGTTAACATTATAACAAATCGCCTATTCTTTTTCAATCATTTTATGACTTAATTTTTATTTGTCATCCTTGTCATGGTTATTCAAGCATTTGGACGGTGACTTTTAGCCATTTTGTTCTATAATTGACATAGGTGATAAAAAATGATGCAACGCGAATCAAGCCGTCCCGTCAATGTAGGACCATATCAACTGGGCGGAAATCAAAAAGTTTATATTCAGAGCATGACCAATACATACACCAAGGACGTAGAATCAACCGTCAAACAAATCAAACAATTGACCGATGCAGGTTGTGAAATCGTCAGAGTTGCTGTTTTAGATATGGTGGATGCTAAAGCATTGGGTGACATTAAAAAACAAATCAGTATTCCTTTGGTTGCTGATATTCACTTTGACTACCGTTTAGCACTTGAAGCGATCCATCAAGGGGTGGACAAGATTCGACTCAATCCAGGAAACATTCCAAAAAGAGAACATGTCATGGAAGTCGTTGAAGCGTGCAAAGCAAAACATATCCCCATTCGTATCGGTGTCAACAGCGGTTCTCTTCCTAATCGGATGGCACCTACTGCAGAAAACATGGTAGAGACTGCAAGACATCACGTTGAAATCTTAGAATCGATGGGATTTTATGACATCGTGCTCTCCTTAAAAGCTACCGATATGAAGCTGATGATTGAAGCTTACCGTTTAGCAGCGAAAACATTTCCTTATCCCCTTCATTTAGGTGTAACTGAAGCGGGAACCGCGTTCAGTGGTGCCATCAAGAGTGCCATGGGAATCGGGATCCTATTAGCTGAAGGGATTGGAAGCACGATTCGTGTCTCCTTAACGGATAACCCCGTCTTAGAGATACAAGCAGCCAAAGAGATTTTAAAAAATTTAGGTTTAAAAGATAAGGTCCCCAATCTGATCAGTTGTCCAACATGTGGGCGTATTCAATACGATATGATCGATATCGCAAAAAAGATTGAACAATACCTGTTGAAAGTCAACAAAACCATCAATGTAGCGATCATGGGATGTGCTGTTAACGGTCCCGGTGAAGCCAAGCATGCTGATATCGGTATCGCTGGTGGAAAAGGTGAAGCCATTTTGTTTCGACATGGGCAAATCATTAAAAAGATCAAAGAGTCTGAAGTTTATGATGTGTTAGTTGAAGAAATCAACAACTTCGATGACTCAAAACATGATCGATAAATTCAGGAAATAAAAACCACAAAGGTCCAAAGACGTTTCGTGGTTTTTTATCCTTCGTAGAGCGTGATCTCATAATCACAAATGTCTTGATAAAACTCTTTTTCATGCGAGACCAAGATGAGGGTCCCTTGATAAGCGATCAACGCTTCTTTCAGCGCTTCTTTTGCTGCTACATCTAAGTGATTTGTGGGTTCATCTAAGATTAAGACATTCCCTTTTTGATGTCTTAACAAAGCTAATCTTACTTTTGTCTGTTCTCCACCTGATAAGGAGTTGACATCACGATTGGCCATCTCATAATCAATACCATGATTTCCGAGTAAACTCATCACATCTTTCTTTGTGAAATGAGGATAGCGATGGTGAACGAGTTGAAAAGGTGTTATGTTCGGTTCAAAGATACTATCCTGCTCAAAATAAGCAATCTTCGCCGTATCGATCCATTTAAATTGACCCCCTAATGAAGGAATGACGTGAAGGATCGTTTTGATGAATGTTGACTTACCGATACCATTTTTACCTGTAATCGCGACTTTATCTTGCTTAAGGATGGCGATGTTTAGCGGTTCTAAGAGAGGTTCATTATAACCAATCTCGAGATTTGATGTCATCAAGACATCTTTTCCGGTTGAACTTGCCATCGGAAAATGAAAATGATACGTTTTTGACTGCTGTGGGGCGTGAATACGCTCCACTTTTTCAAGCATTTTTCTTCGTGACTGTGCACGCTTGGTTGTCGTTGCGCGTACAATGTTTTTTTGAATAAACTCTTCGGTTTTTTGAATGAATTTTTGCTGATTAAGAAACGCTTTTTCTTGTTGTTCAAATCGCAACTGGCGCTCTTTTAAATAAAACGCATAATCTCCCTTATAACGTGTGATGGTTAAATTTTCTAATGCAAAAACAGTATTTGCAATCTCCATTAAAAACTCTTCGTGATGTGATACAACGATATAAGCTTTGGGGTAATTTTGAAGAAATTTAGCCAACCATTCGATATGTTTGACATCTAAGAAGTTTGTCGGTTCATCCAACAGGAGAACATCGGAATCTCCCAGCAACAGTTTGGCTAAAATGATTTTTGCGCGCATTCCCCCTGATAGATGCTTAATCGGTGTTTCTAAGATATCCATGGTCAACCCTAAACCATGAATCACATTCCCAATTTTGGATTTGATGGCATAAAAGTCTGATGCCATCAACTGTTCACCAAGTTCTGCTGCCCAATGAAGTAAGCGATCATGATCTTTTTCTGCTGCTGTTGAGACTTGCTCATAAAGTTTTTCCATCGCCTTTTCCTTTTCAAAGAGAGGTAAAAAGACGTCATAGAGATACGCTTCAACGCTGAGATTGGGATTGATTTTAGCATATTGGTCTAAGTATCCGATCTTTCGACCGGTTAACCACGTGATTTTTCCTGTGTCCGGAGATAATGTGCGATCCATCAATTTGAGAAGTGTTGACTTCCCCGTTCCATTGGGTCCAACCAAAACCGCATGCTCACCTTCAAAAAGGCGCATGCTTGCACCTTGATATAAAAGATCACCACTGTAGCTAAAACTTAAATTTTCGATTTCTAATAAACTCATTGTGGTAATTCAAAGAATTCGGGCTGATGATCATCAGCCACGTAAATCCATTGCTCCTTAATAAAATGTGTGCCCTCAACAATTTTGTTAACATCTTGTTTCATATATTTTGCATGACATGTTGCAAGGATTTCTCCTTGTGTGGTAGAAAGGTACCCTTCACCATAAAATAACACTTTTCGCATATCTGTGATTTTGCCCACACAATAAAGCGTCTCATCGAGTGGGACTGGTTTTAAATAACGAACCGTCAGTTCAACGGTGACACCAAATATATCTGGATGATCAATTTGAATCGCACGTCCGATGGTTTCATCGAGTAATGCTGTGATAATCCCACCGTGCATCCGTTTGGGATAACTTTGATGCACATCACCGCCTTGAAATAAGCCAAGGATTTGTTGACCTTCAAGTTCATAATACTTTGTTCTTAAACTTGCATCATTATCCATGCCACAAACAAAGCACATGCTGGAATTGTTTTGTTTTTTTAATACTTTGTAAATCATATGATATCAAGCTCCAAGTGAAGATACAAAATGAAAATCGACCCAATAAGCATCATGATTCCAAAGAAAACATGAAGATAAAAATAGAGATTTTCAAGTGGATACGGGGATTTAGCCTTTAAACTTAATCCGATAGACCCCGGTATGAAAAGAACCATCATGAGATCCTTGGTAGTTAGTTTAAGGGATAATCCAATGTATAAACGCACCAAAAAGAGAACAGCGATCCCTGATAGCCCGGTATAAAACGCATAATAAAAAACTGCAATCAATACATTAAACACGTTTCGGTCCTCCATTGAGCACATAGATGAATGCAACAATAGGTAAAATTAAAAAAGCAAACAAACCTGTCAGGAATAAACCGAGTATCGCAAACGTAAAGGATGATAAAAAGACATAAAATCGAGCCTTGAATTTCATTATAAAACCCCGCTTCCAAATATCACAAATGTTCGTAACGATCCTGAATCCGTATAAACTTCAATGTGTCTTCCACCTTTTTTAAGACTTCCATAACCATTGAGTCCGGTTGCACGCCCATAGACAAGAAAAATACCTTCTTTAGCAAAAATGAAATCATTGAGATGGTCATGACCGACAAAGACTGCTGTCGTCAACCCTGTTTCAACCATTGCATCAAAAAATCCTGTATCAACACCTTGAGCATAGACTTTATCTTCGAGAAATAAACCATCATAGACATCGACTTCGATGTACTGACGAAGAGGAATGTGCATGAATACGAGATTTCTAACGGTATCCTGTTCTGCATGTTCTTTGAACCATGCAACCTGTGCAACCGATAAATAGTCATATTCACCTTCATCTTCGGTGTATACTTTTCGTTCAGCTTTTGAATCGAGCATGTAAAGACGGTAAACAGGCATTTCATTCTTGGTGATGGTGAAATGGAAATTTCCGATGCCACCTTCTTCAAGTTTCGGTCCGACTTTGAAGTACAAATAGGATGTGTCCTCTGGAATTCGTCTTAAAAAGTCTTCATAGGTATGATAATCGGTTTCATGATTGCCAAATATAAAGGTCCATGGTGTTTTTAGTGATTCCATAAAACGAATTAAACGACTGAAAAGCATCGGTGCAGAGGGAGACATGGTCATATCCCCTGTGATCACGATTAAATCGTAATCATCTTGATCACTCAGTGCTTTGATCAAATCGAATGTGCGCATATCACGCTTGTCATAACCAAAGGTGAGATGCAGGTCGGTAATCTGCAAGACCTTAAGGGTGTCACCTTTCATTTCTAGCATGAAGGGATCATCATCCGTATACACAATGGTATATGGTTTGCAGGATGTTAAAAAGATTGACAGGATGAAGATGATGAATACTATCATTTTTTTACGCATGGCTGAGCTCCTCGAGTAATGATTGAAGTTCATGGGGTCTGATGACATACATGTTGTGAAATTTCTTGTTGTAGACAATAAATTCCATTTCGTTTTCATTGATGTAACGTTTCATTTTTAATGTTGTGGGAAAGACAATGACCATTTTGGTCAAAGATGATGATAGAAAATGTGTTTGATTGATGAGTGAGGTTTGACCAGAAGTTTTCACTTCCCACATCGTTTTGCTGTTGATGGTCAATTCTGCGTTGGCAGGAACATAATAAAAGAGTATCTGATATGATTCATCCTTTAGATCGATCACTAGATGATGATGTTCATAACGAACTTTTCCCCATTTTTGTAATGTTTTGATGGCATCTTCTTTAACTGCTTGATACATCTTTTTTTGATGGGCAAGCATGAATCCATAACCAAGAACCATCAGTACAACGACACCAATACCCAAATAAATAAAAATCATATCATTTTCTCCTTGGTTACTTGTGTGAGCACATCATGTTCAAATGTGCAGTGATAATGATAGTGATCGTCTTCATCAATCATGGTGGGTAAAAAAAACTTAATATTATGAGCAACACCTTTATTGTCGGGATTGATGATCCAGTCTATCGTTTTCCAATCAAGGATACCTTCAGGGGTTGCGATAGGTGTTGCTAAAGACACTTGAGATCCATCGATTAAAAAAAGATATAATCCTTGTCCATGTGCATCAAATGAATTCCATGTTAGGGTGCCACACGGTTTGATCTGATCACGCGTGATGCGGATTCCGGTCTCTTCA
>DIKN01000044.1:0-4042 GCA_002424575.1 Acholeplasmataceae bacterium UBA5617
CATCGGTTGTGTGATGGTGCAATAAACAAAGGATTGACCATTTTCATCAATGATTTCTGCCATCGGTTCATAGGCACATTCACCCATGCATCCAACTTGTGTAACCGCGACATTGGTGATGTTTCTCGCTTCGATTTCTTTAAGAAAGCCTTGAAGGACCTGTTTGGCACCTGAAGCAATCCCGCATGTTCCCATGCCGACTTGAATGCGATAACCACCTTTTATGTAACGGATATTCATTTTTTTTAAAGCTTCGTCTCTTAACTTTTGTAAATCTTCGAGTGATTTCATTGTTTAACCTCGCATTTTTGTAATTTCTTGATTGATATAGTGAATCATGGCATCCATGACGGAATATGTATGGAGTGTTGAACCAAACATATTCTTCATTTCATGAAGTGAAAACTTATAGGATTGGTTTTTCTTTTGATAAATAAACGTGAAATCTTGAACGTCTTGATGAATCGCAATCATCATCACCATTTCACCGAGGTTACCGAGTGGTGGCATATCGATGTGTTGATGATGGAAAGATACGGAGAGTGTTGTTCCTTCTTGCGGTTTGGATTCAAGCATAAAGGATCCATCTGTCTGTTTTGCAACCATGTCAATCATGGATAAGCCTAATCCTACTTTTCGCGTTGTTCGTGTGGTGAAATAGGGTGAAGATGCTTTCTTTAATGTCATCTCATCCATACCACAACCATCGTCAGTTAACATAAAGGAAAGCAGATCATCTGTTTCATGCATGGTAAGCTGAATATGCTTGGCATGTGCTCGGATCGCATTTTGTGTCAAATCAATGATGTAAGTTGCGAGATCATCCATGTTTGATCACCTCAAAGAAAGATTGAATCGATAATCCATTGAGTTCAATCATGTTGTGTTCAGTTCGCTCGTTTATCATGGTGATTTCATGCGCATCGGAGTTATGGAAGATGGGATATGTCTTTAGTTGATGGTGCTCAATTAACGAAAGATGATCGGGTCGTAATTCAAGGGCATCTACATCAGGATCTGGCAAGCAAGATAATCCACTTGATTTCTTTCGATCGATATGTGCAAAAACCAAGAGATGATGGAATGCACAAAGATGTTTTTTAAGTTCGTAAAGAGAAAGCGAAAGATCTTCTGATAAATCATAGGGGAACTGAGATTGAATGTTGTCATAAATGTCTGTGATACCTTGCACCATGTCATTCTTTTTATCGATCAACTTCATGCTGCGATAACGATTAAGAATTTGATCAAATAATTGTGCATCATGAAGTGTTTTAAAATAGACTAAAACGTGAAACTGATCAGCAAGAGAGAGTTCAACACCAGGAACAAAAAGGATGTCGTAACTTTGAGCAATCTCTGCACAGATAGGAAGTTGAGCCATACTATTATGATCTGTAATCGCTAGAATATCGATTTTTTTGAGCATTGCCATATTAAAGATGTTGTTAGGTGTCATCAGAACATCGGCATCAGGCGATAAGATGGAGTGGACATGTAAATCGTATGCATACTTCATAAGAGACCTCGTGTGAAAAGGTCAACAATGACCTCGTGGGTGTGGAGCGATGTCGTTAAGATGCATATGTTTTCTTGATTGGCTTGTTCAATCATCGATTGTGTCACCACACGTCCGGAAGTAATAATCACCAGTGGGCAATCAATCATCATGGCACATGCGATGGTATTATCGTGGGATATGAGTGTAATGAGCGCTGCTTGGTGTTCTGCATGCTTAATGGCTGCTGATAACAAGTCAGTCGCATATACACCATGAAATTCGCGATTAAGTGTTGAATGGTTGCTGCATAAGGTGTAGTTTGAACTCATGATTGCACTATTTTTCATCTGCTTTTCCTCGTAAAAAAACCAGGTGAACATGCGTGCCTTCGTGATCTGAGGTAACAGTCATGAGATCGGATGATCTTTTCATATTCGGTAACCCCATTCCCGCACCAAAACCGTTGGCATGATCGAGTTCACTTGCTGTTGAAAATCCTTCTGTCATCGCGAGTTCAATATTGGGAATGCCTGGACCATCATCATAAAAATCGAGAATGATGGCTTGATCATTGACTTCAAAGGTCGCATAACCTCCGACAGAATGAATCACCACATTGATTTCAGCTTCATAGGATGCAGCACATACTCTTTTTTGAAAGGACCATGGAACATTCATCGCTTTTAATGTGCGTTTAATGTCTGATGAAGCACGTCCTGCTAAATCATAGTTACGTGCGATGATTTGATATTCTCTTACCATTGTTGGTTATAAATAATGCCTTTGATACCATCGGCATACATCATGCCACTCGTGTTAAACATGGTATATTCTGTGGACATCAACATGATGCCTAATTCTTTGGCAAGATCGATGACTTTGAGTGATGGAATTTTACCTCTAACCAAGAGAACAATATCCACATCCAACATTTCTGCTGTTCTAATCGATTGATTAGTTGTCAAACCTGTAATCAAAAGACATTCACTCAGCACACGATCATCTTTCACTGAATTGAGTACCATCAGTGCATCGCTCATTAAATCTGCACAAAAAGCATACGTTATCTCTTTGTCGTGATAAATTTCCGGTGTATACAGATGACATTGATATTTTTTGATGATGTCACTTAGTTTCATGGATGGCCGCTTTCATTTCTTTTATGATTTGTTTTGCTTTTTGAACATTGGTATTCCCATAGATTTGATCATCAATCGAAAAAACAGGTGCTAATCCACACGCACCAATACAGCGAGTCGCAGAAAGGGTGATTTCGCCATCTTTAGTCGTCTCTCCAGCCTTAATCTTGAGTTCATCTTGCAAAGTTTCCATGACGTTTTGTGATCCTCGTACATAACATGCTGTGCCCAAACAGACACTGATAGATCTTCTACCTTTTGGTGTCACTGAAAAATTGCCATAAAATGTGACAACACCATTGATCTTTGCAATGCTTTCACCAAGTTCTTTTGATATAATCTTTTGAACCTCTAAAGGGATGTGTCCAAAGATATGTTGGGCATCGTGCAAAGTGGGCATAAGTGGGCCAGGTAACTTCTTGTTTTTTTCAAGCTGAGTGTAAAAAAGAGCAAGTTTATCACTTGTTAAAACAGTGTGTGAATTCATGATAATCTCCTTGAAATATGCATCGTTTATTTCACCCTCATTATAACATGTATTTTTGTTTTGAAAAGAGTTGTCAAGCGTTTTGCATCGTAGATTTCCATGATAACGTTTTCTTTATTTTGAAGCTTTTTATCTCTTACATGAAATAGAGCACATGAACAAAAAAACATGTCAGCAAAGAAATGCTGGCATGTCGGTTTGAAGTGTTTTTTTAGTCTAGCCGTGTTTCAACGGTAGTGAATTCCGCACCATGATAGACTGGGCTCACCTCATTATTTCTTACCTGCTGGTTTAGCGGGTTGGGGTTGTGGAGCTTTGGGAGCGGGTTTAACTGGTTGTGGAGCTGGTTTAACTGGTTGTACAACTTTCTTTTCTGCCATATGTGTTCACCTCACTTTCGGCATAATCTACTATGTCGACATGGTGAACAGGTCTTCAAATGTGGTTATTCAAACCGATAAAATCGATAAGAAATATACAGGATTTGAGGTCGTTGTGCACCATGTGATGCGCAATCTTGTGTCAGGTTTTACCCTTCACCTTCATTGTATCACTTTATCTTTTTTTGTCATCATTTTACATAACGATTTATCGTTTTTATCAATCAAAAAAGGACGTCCTTTATCAGGCGTCCTCAAGTGAGATTTAAAACCATTTTTTACGTTTGAAAAAGATGACCATCACCACCAAAATAATGGCGCATATCAGTGAAAACAAAAGGACTGCATGTTCGTACTGCAAGATACCAAAATGTACGAAATTCATACCAAAGAAACCGGTTAAAAACGACAAAGGAATAAACGTTGCTGAGAAAAGTGTGAGGGTTGCCATGATTTTGTTCATCTTGGTTGATTGATTATTCATGTCTAAATCAAGCAAGTTTCTCATCTGTTCTCTGGATTGAGTGATGCGATT
>DIKN01000044.1:4135-4877 GCA_002424575.1 Acholeplasmataceae bacterium UBA5617
CTCTTTAACTTCAGCATCGTTTTTCGAATCAAATAAAACTCGTCTTGAGCAATGTTGTGGTTTTCTATGATGGATTCCTCAAATAGATTGATTTGTTCATCTAAAATATCATAAATATCGAGATGATTATCGGTAATCATGTCTAGAATTTGGTAAAAAAGATAATCAACTGAGCGTTCTTTGAGTTCTTTGTCCTCTTTAAATAGTGTTTTTAGAGGTTCAAGATAATGTGGTTCGGTCTCATGAAATGTGATCAGTGTGTTTTCAAACATGATCAAACTCACGTATTCATCGACCACTTCACCCTGATTAAGGTATTCATGGTTAAAAACACAGAATACGTATTGATCTTTGACATCGATTTTGGTGCGTTGATCGACGTTAAGCACATCTTCAAGAACCAAAGGATCTACAGGATATCGTTTGCTGATGGCTTCAATCGTTTCAACTTTCGATAAACCGACAACTTGTATGTAGTGTTTGCGATTAGAATCCCCTTCATATGTGGAGACAATATTCAGATTGTTTGCATCATAAATATAATGCGTAATGGTGGTTGGAACATCATGATGTTCCCCTGTGTAAATCATGGATTTAGGTTTGATATAATTGGATAGATTCATATGTTTTTTCCTTAATATAAAATGATATAGGTTGCACCTTCATTGGCCATCATACGATCGGGGTCCTGCTTTAAGAGGGACATATACGTTTTAATGTGTTCATCATAACCCAGAAGATG
>DIKN01000060.1:0-2651 GCA_002424575.1 Acholeplasmataceae bacterium UBA5617
ATTTTTGCTAACACAAAAGTCGATGTGGATGCACTCACCGATTACTTACAAAAACATGGCTATGAAGCAGATGCTCTCCATGGTGACCTTAAGCAATCGCAACGCGATTATGTGATGGGACGTTTCCGGACGAAAAAATTGAAATACTTGATTGCAACCGATGTCGCAGCCCGTGGATTAGATATCTCCCATGTCGACATGGTCATCAACTATGAAATTCCTTTTGAGGATGAAGTTTATGTCCATCGTATTGGTCGAACAGGTCGTGCAGGAAAGTCAGGCATGTCCGTATCGCTTGTCTATCCGTCGATGCGCGGTAAACTTCAATTGATTGAACGTTTTATCAAAACCAAGATGATCGAAAAACCAATTCCAACCGTTGAAGAAATTCAAGAAAAAGTTGCATCAAGAAATTATCAACAGTTGATTGAAAAGATTCAATCTAATGAAAAGTCTCATGAATCACTGATCAAACAGCTTGAATCAGATGGTTTCACCAAAGATCAAATCATTGATGCACTCATCGAAACTTCGGTAGAACAACCTAAGACTTATGAAACCATTGAAGCACCTCAATCCAAACGTAGAGAGGAAAGACAAACATCAATCGATCGTAAACCCTCCGATCGTCATACCTCATTTGAAAGTGCTAAAAAGGATACCAACTATAAGCTTGCTGTGATCAATTTAGGTAAAGAAGATGGGCTCCGTCCTGTACAACTCTTGGACTTATTTAGAAAACATGCTGACATGTTTCCTAAAAATGTTGGCGACATCACCATGGGTAAAAAGGAAACTGAATTCCAAATTCATCCCGCAGCCATCAAACGTCTTGAAGAACTCGATGGAAAGATCATCGATGGTAAAAAGATTCGAATTGCCATCATCAAGCATAAATAACTAAAAAAAATAGAAAATATGGAGCGTTCATGTTACAATGTATATGACTTCATATTTTTTTATTTTTACAAAAATAAAGGAGGACATGATGGCACATCTGTTTGACACGATACACCCGAATTTTTTCAGTGTGCTCTCCTCCCCTAACAAGAAGACTTATGTCGACTGCATCTTCATCATCTATCATACGATTGACACCGTTGAAGACGCTTTTCAGGGGGACCGTGAACTGATCATCCAGAGACTCATCGACTATTTCGATGAACAACCTCAGGATGAATTTTTCGATGTAGAGGAGGATGAACCTGCTCGTACATCCCGCCAGAAGGCACTTCATGTCATCAACGTTTTGAAACGAAACGGTTGGATAGGCGAAGAAGAACTCGGTGACTATAAAACATCCCTTAACTTATTTGATTACTCTATTCAAGTGATCGATTTACTTGAAAACATCGCTAATCATCGTCAAAGCGAATATACTGGTGAAATCTACACCGTGTATTCTCTTTTGTCCACCTTCAATATGGATGAGGGTATCGGAGTACTTGAACAAAGCTATCAAAAGACTCAAGATATCTTGCGGAAACTGAAATCACTCAAAGCTAATATTTATCGTTACTACTATGACATCACCAAAAAACATTCCAAAAATGACTTGCAGCAACTTTTGGAAAAGCTTCTCGTCGAATACAAGCAAGATTTCTTTGATTCAGCGTATTACAATTTGAAAACCACAGATTCATTACCACGTTACAAACGTGCCATATTAGAAGTCATCAACCGCATTCAAAACGATGAAGTCATGATGGATCAACTCGCAATGAAAGTTCAATCGTTGAAACGAATCGATGATTATAATGAATCATTCCACTATGTTGAAGACAGGTTAAGATTTATTACGGATTCATTTGCAGCCCTCGAACATTTGATTTTAGCCATTGACCGCAAAAATGAACAATACATCAGTGCCGCAGCAGCTAAAATTCTCTTCTACACCAATCAATCGGATGACATTGAAGGGATTTTCAACCGTTTATTTAGACTCATCATGTCCAATAAAGACGTCAATTATCAAAACCTTTTCTTCATGAGTCAAGCGAGAAATCTTGATACCGGCTCACTCTACAATCAACGAAGAATGCGGATGGAAACAACACCTGAAGAAATCACATTTGACGATGATCTGATCAGTGAAGAGTATCGAAAGGATAAAATCAAAGCACTTCTCAAAAATAACATCTATGGCAAAAAGGAAATTGACGAACATGTCAAAAACCTTCTTCAAGGTCAAAAAACAGTGGATGCATCCTCGGTTATTCTTGAGACACAAGAAGATTTCGTGAAGCTCATTTTAGTTTTCCTATATTCTAAATCGGTGGGTATGCATTACGATGTCGAAGTTCTCAACAAACCGTGTACAAACAATTTTGTTACATTCCAAAATTTCCGCATTAAAGAGGTAAAACGATGAACAAAGGACAAGCGCTCAAACAATTCAATGACGAATATGGTGCACTTAAAGAAGGTGAAAAAGCCATCTTTTCGCGGATCACTAATAAACTCTTTCAAGTGAATTACATCACCAAGAAAAAGCCGGGGGACACCAATGATTATCGATTTATCCTCGCTTTTAAAGAAGCATTTGAGGCTTTTTTTGCCTTAACAGATTTTACTCTCAACATCAAACGTGAAGATGAAGTCGTCTTCATTCAAAACGATAACCTCTTCAACCATATGCGTTTAAGAAAAAC
>DIKN01000060.1:2840-4928 GCA_002424575.1 Acholeplasmataceae bacterium UBA5617
GATGATGCACGGATTAAAATCTATCCGACAATTCTTTATGTGACGAATTTAGATTCGATTAAAGAAGTTGTCACCAAGCTTGAAAGTTACATGGAAGGAGGTAGCGAGGAAAGTGAAGAAACTGACGAAGATTAAACTCATTAACTGGCACCTTTTCTCAAATCAGACCATTGAAATCAAAGACAACGCTTTAATTTCAGGGGAAAATGGTTCAGGGAAATCGACACTCCTCGATGCCATGCAGTATATGTTTGTTGGAGGACGCAGCGGTGCAAAATTCAACATCGCAGCGACCGATGACGCAAAGCGTACCCTCGAAGGCTATATTCGTGGTCGTATCGGTGCTGAAAATAAAGAATATTTACGAAATGGTGATGTCATCAGCCATGTCGCACTCGAATTTTTTGATGAACAGGCAAAAAAATACACAACGATTGGTTGTATTTTAGATTTACCCAAAGGTGCACAGATCAAAGAACGATTCTATCTTTTGGATAACGTCTCGATTCATGATGGATTATTTCTTGAAAAGAAATATCCACGTGATTATAAGAGTATGAAAAACTACTTAAAATCAATCGATATTGAATTTGTTCCGTTTGAATCACAGAAAAAATATCGTGATGCTTTAGCACGCTTTTTTGGGATGGACGCAACCAAGTATGCCAAGATTTTACCCAAAGCACTCGCATTCCGTTCAATTGATTTACAAGCCTTTGTGTTTGAGTTTTTACTTGATGATGATCCCATCGATATTCAGTCTTTGAAAAATAACGTTGCACAACTTAAAAAAGTTGAAGCGCAAATCAAGCGCGATAAAGAAAAACTTGAAAAGCTCGATAGTATCATCCGTTCAGGTGAAGATATCGTCCAAAACAAAGATCAAAAGGATATCAATGCCATCATTGATCAATTAAACTGGGTTGAAAAACGAGAAGCGTTCATGAAAGAACAGGAACAAAAACTCGTCTCGATTGATAAACGCCTTGATTATTTGCGCGATGCAAAAGCACAACTCGATGAACAGATGGAAGATGTTGAACAGAGTATTCTCAACCTTGAACGCGCAAAAAATGATTCTGATTTGTCCCGTACACTTCAGAGTTATCATGATGCCTTAAAGAAAAAAGGCAGTGAATATGAAGCGCAAAAGGAAACCATAACACAGTTAAAAGACATGTTGCAAAAAGAGTTCAATGTGATCAAAGAACTCGTCAACCTTTTACCCAACCAAGGCATGAAAGCTTTTGTCAACAGCATGCAAACCTCTGAAGATAGCATATCAACCGATGATTTAGCAGCACATCTACAGACAATTGATGTCGAAGTCTCAGCTTATAAACAAGCTTTTTTCGCAGAAAAAGATAAAATTGAAGCGGAAAAACGTGATCTTTCTGAACAGATTCGATCATCTCAAACACGCATCAATCAACTCAAACGTCATGTAAAGACCTATCCTTCGTTTGTAGAAGCACTCATTCAAGCGTTAAATAATGAATTGTCATCACACTATCAAAAAGAGGTTCGCGTTCGACCGGTTTGTGAACTCATTGAAGTTACAGATGAAAAGTGGCGCAATGCTCTCGAGGGTTATCTTTCCACACAACGTTTTGATATCATCGTAGATCCGACCTATTTCAATGATGCCTTAGATATTTATGACCGCGTGAAATTTGAACAAAAGATTTATGGTGTCGGTCTTGTCAATACACAAAAATTGTTAGCATATGATCAAATCAATCCGGGGACATTGGCAGAAAAAGTTAGCACAGACAGCCACTATGCACGCTACTATGTCAATATGATATTGAATAACACCTATTGTGTTGATCATGTACAAGACTTAAAGAACTACAACCGTGCCATCACGCCGACTTGTATGACTTACAGCAACCATACCGCACGCCAGATCAATCCAAGAACGTATGAAGTCCCTTATATCGGCCAACAGGCAACCACCATGCAACTCGAGATGGAAGAAAAGACGTTAGCTGTTCTTGAAAATAAGATGGATAAACTCTATGATCTTTCCGACAAAAACGATCGTATCATGCGTTTACTCAATCAATCGAAATCGAATCAACTTGT
>DIKN01000128.1 GCA_002424575.1 Acholeplasmataceae bacterium UBA5617
TCGATTTAGCTGCTCTTGTCGCTGGCGCTAAGTTTCGTGGTGAATTTGAAGAGCGTTTAAAAGCAGTCTTGAACAAAATAAAGGAATCCAACGGTGAAATCATTCTTTTCATTGACGAACTTCATACCATTGTGGGTGCTGGACGTGCGGATGGAGCTATGGATGCATCCAACATGCTTAAACCTATGCTCGCGCGTGGTGAACTTCATTGTGTCGGTGCAACAACGCTCAATGAATATCGAAAATACATAGAAAAAGATTCTGCACTTGAACGTCGCTTTCAAAAGGTTTTAATCAATGAACCTACGGTTACCGATACGGTAAGCATCTTACGTGGTCTTAAATCAAGGTTTGAGGCCCATCACGGTGTTCATATATCAGACCCAGCCATTATTGCTGCTGCTACTCTTTCAAATCGCTATATTTCCGATCGCTTCTTACCCGATAAAGCGATAGACTTGATTGATGAAGCCTGTGCTTCTATTCGTCTTGAAATCGACTCGATGCCTGTTGAACTGGACTCTGTTTTGAGACGTTTGATGCAACTCGAAATCGAGAAAACTGCACTTGATAAAGAGATGGATCCTATCTCTAAAGAACGTCTGTCCAAACTGAAGATTGAAATTGCATCATTGAAAGATCAAGAAAAACAGCTTCGTGAACAATGGGAAAAGGAAAAAACACAAATCAACGAGATCAAATCGAAAAAGAACGAACTTGAAAAGTTGCGCAATGAATTACAAAATGCATTCAATGCTAATGATTATCAAAAAGCTGCTGAACTTCAATACAGCAAAATCCCGACGGTTGAAAAAACCATTGATCATATGACACAAGAAAGCCAAAAAGATGGAAGGCTATTGACAGAGGTCGTTACTGAAGAATCCATTGCTGATATCGTTTCAAAATGGACACAAATTCCTGTGGCTAAACTGATGTCTGGCGATAAAGAAAAACTGTTACACCTTGAAGAAACACTCAAAAAAAGAGTTATTGGGCAAGATCATGCTTTGCGTCTAATCAGCGATGCTATTATTCGTCAGCGTGCGGGCATAAAAGATGAAAATCGCCCGATTGGATCATTTCTCTTCTTAGGTCCAACCGGTGTAGGTAAAACGGAAGTTGCACGTTCACTTGCTGAAGCATTATTTGACAGTGAGCATCAAATTGTTCGAATTGACATGAGTGAATATATGGAATCACATAGTGTGTCCCGTTTGATTGGATCACCTCCTGGATATGTAGGATATGATGAGGGTGGTCAACTCACTGAAGCAGTCAGACGCAAACCTTATTCGATTATTCTCTTCGATGAGGTTGAAAAAGCACATCCTGAAGTCTTTAATATCCTACTGCAAATTCTTGAAGATGGACGGTTGACCGACAATCAAGGTCGGACGGTTGATTTTAAGAACACCATCATCATCTTGACCTCAAACATTGGCAGCGAGTTCTTACTGAGTTATGATCCCAATGCACAAAAAGAAGTCATGAATTTAGTCAAAACAAAATTCAAACCAGAATTCATTAATCGTATCGACGAAATTGTGATTTTCAATGCGCTTTCGCTCAAGATTCAAGTAGAAATTGCTAACAAAATGCTTAACGATCTCCACGAACGGTTGAATGAAAAAAACATCCACGTTAATTTCAACGAAGATATCCAAAAATTTGTCATTAAACATGGATTTAACGATGAGTATGGTGCAAGACCTCTCAAGCGTTTTATACAACGCAACATTGAGACGTTGATTGCTACCAAGATGATTGAAGGATTTATTATTCCCCATCAATATTACCAGATGGTTGTTGTTTCCGATCATTTAGAAATAAACAAAATTTAAAGTTAAAGGGCACTCAGGCGAGTGCCCTTTTCATGCTTTATTTTCGACAAGATAACGATAAATCAAATACCCAATGACTAATACGCCAAGTCCAATCAAGGATGGAACAAGGCTCTGAATCAAGGTTGCAACAAACAAGCCAATCATCCCTAAAATGGCAATCGCAGGGACGAATGGATAGCCAAATACCTTATATGGACGTTCCATGGTGGGGTACTTCTTGCGAAAGATAAAAACAGCGATAAAGATCAACGTATTAAAAATCAAACCACCTAAGACAACAAAAGTGAGTAAATCTCTAACATTGAAAATCAAAAGAATGAGTGCCATCACACCTGAACCTATCATCGCTTTTGCTGGTGTATGATAGCGTGGGTGAATATCGCGAAAAGGTTTGAAGAATGTTCCATCGAGAGCCATGGCATAATAGACGCGAGGAAAAACCATAACACTACCATTCAATGCTCCAAAAATGGAGACCATAACAGCAATAAAGATTAAGATCATACCTGTATGACCGAAATGCGTCATCATCGCAATAATCGGCAGATTTGCAGTATTGTCGAGTGTACTAAGTGTAGACATAGGAATCAAGCGGTAAAGACTGATGATAAATAGAACATAAACAACGGTAACCAAGCCAATCGCAATCACGAGTGCTTTCGGTAAATCCTTCTTGACATTTTTCATTTCACCCGCTACTGTGTTAAGATTGGTCCATCCCTCATAAGCCCATAGCGTTGTTACAACGGCAAAGCCAATCATCGGTAACACAGCAAAGAAACTTGGATTACTTTCAGGAATAAAGGAGAGAGGAAACGCATCACCTCGAAAGAAAAGACCGATAAGGATAATCCCAACCAATGGAATGAGTTTCATCATCAAAAAGATTTTTTGAACCCATGCACCCCATTTGATTCCTAATATATTGATGGTTGTTAACAAAATGATTAAACCTGCAGCAATCACACGAATCCAAAGAGCCGACATCGGTATGATGTAAGCTAAAACCTCTGCAA
>DIKN01000048.1 GCA_002424575.1 Acholeplasmataceae bacterium UBA5617
ACATCATATAATGATTGCGTTTTTTTAGTTCAGTCTCTATCCATGACATGG
Source organism: Acholeplasmataceae bacterium UBA5617 (assembly GCA_002424575.1). Taxonomy (GTDB): domain Bacteria; phylum Bacillota_I; class Bacilli_A; order Acholeplasmatales; family Acholeplasmataceae; genus Peloplasma. The sequence goes on from DIKN01000048.1 coordinate 52, forward strand.
TGTCAAGGTCAAGCAAACCCATTAAATCGAATCGGAACCCATCGATTTGAAAGCGTTCAGTAAAATGAACAAGTGAGTCAATTATTAAGCGTCTGACCATGTAGTTTCTTGTTTCAACGTCATTGCCACAAAAGGATGCATTGGTCATTTTCTTGACACTATTGTGCCGATAAAAATAACCTGGAACGATATGATCATAAGGAAATGTGAGATGATTGAACACATGATTATACACCACATCCATGTTGATACCTAATTTAAGCCTGTGCGCTTCATTGATGACTGCGCGGAGCTCATTGATACGCATATAGGGATCTTTTGGATCTTTGGAATACCATCCTTCAACACCAAAATAAAAGGATGGATTATACCCCCAATTATAGAACTTTTCTTTTTCAACATCATCCACACCTTCAAAATCATAGATCGGGAGAAGTTGCAAATGGGTCATGCCCAAGCCCTTGATATATTGCAAGACATTTCCTTTTAAGAGTTTACTGCGTTCAACGAGTCCTCTGTATAGACCTTGGTGTTCAACATCGAGGCTGATGGTTAAGTCGCGGACATGTCCTTCATAGATGACAGCATCGACAGGATTTTTAAGTTTTATGGGTGTTGGATGAATCGGCTCAAGATGGTTCCAATCGATAATATAAGAACCCTCGAGACCTAAAGCATTGCTGTAGGGATCCATCACATTTTCAAAGCGATCAACCAATCGAATTTTATAATGATACGCTTTTCCTTCAAAATCACCATCCACGATACGATCCCAAACGGGTTCATGATAGGTCATGGCATATTCAAGACCTTCGACGACGACATAAACTTCTTTGGCAACAGGACTAAAGAGAGTAAACCGAGTCGATGATTTGGAATAATCATAACCGAGTGGACCATCGTAACGATAACGCAATTCAAATTCTTTCGTCAACGTCACCAATCCAATTTCAAGTGGGTAAACGGACCCATTGATCGTTATTTGATCACAAAGATGAAGTTCAAGTGGACGATCAGAAGCAAAATACTGATTATAACCTTCATTTTTCACCCATCGTATGGTGTATTGCGGTATTGAAATGTGATCGATATATTGATCAGATTCAATCCGTATGAGCGTCATGCTGTCAATGAATACTTTCATAATCTATGCTCCTTTAATGTGTCAATGATGATGGATTCATGGTTAAGCTCAATCATCTGATTTTTTACGATCACATCTTTTTCATTGATAAAATTGGTATAGATACCATCGATGAGAGGTACACGTACGGACGTTTGCTGTTCAAGGTTGAAGATACCCACAACCCATTGATGTTGGTACAGATAACTCATGACAACTACATCCTCTTTTTGATGAATATGAAACTGCCCATGCACAAAAAGGGGCTGCTTTTTAAATTTTGCTAATCGTCTAAAAAAAGGTTCAAGCGATTGCTTGGGTTGCCAAACCACGTCATCAATCTCAAATAAACTTGGATGATGGATGCTTTGATGTTCCATGCCTGCATACATGAATGCTGATCCTTTGAGAAAGAAACTTAGTGCAACCATTTGTTTAAAATGTGCTTCATCGCGCACTTTTGAACGCAATCTCGGTTGATCATGATTTTCGAAGCTTCTTAATTTAATATAATTTTTGGGATATGTCGTCTCTTGACGTTCAATAGCATCCATCCACGATGTCAATCGTTTCGGATCCTTTAAATAGGCGTTCATATCTTCAAAGATGTCATAATCATAAAGGATATCAAACGCTTGATACATCTCAGCATCGCTGTGACATTCAAATCCTAAATCTCTTAAATATTTGATAAATCCTGGGTGTACCGATTCGGATAACCAGATTAAATTGGGATTGATGATCTCAACTTTTTGACGTGCATCCAACCAAAAATCAAGAGGGATAAGTGGAGCTACATCACATCGAAACCCATCGACATACTTAGCCCAAAAACTGAGCACACGAATGAGTTCATCCCTTAAATCTTCATGCTTGAAATCAAGATCTGCAATATCGCTCCAGTCACCAACACGATTGGCGAGTTCACCTTCTTCATTTCTGACATACCAATGGGGATGTTTACTGACATAAAGTGAATCTCTAGACGTGTGATTAAACACGATATCCATCATCAATTTCATATGTCGTTGATGAACTTCATCAACAAGATGAATAAAATCATCCCATGAACCTAAATCTTCATGGATTTTCATATAATCAACAATGGAATAAGGGCTGCCATGGCTGCCCTTTCTTGCTTTCTTCCCAATCGGATGAATGGGTGTGAGATAAATGACATCAACACCTAACTCGTGGATACGATCCAAATCATGGATTAATCCTTGAAAATCATGCGTTTTAGTGTGCTGTCTTGGGAAAACTTGGTAAAACGTGTAAGACCGCAAGCGAAGATCGGTCTTTTTTGCCATCCTCAATCACCTCGTTAAAACGTGATCTTTTTCAGTTTCCAGATATCTGTATTGTATTGTTCAATCGTACGATCCGATGTAAAATAACCGGAATTTGCGATGTTTGAAATCGACATAGCAAGCCAACGTGTGCGGTTCTTATAAGCGCTGTTTGCGACTTCGTGTGCCTTGACATA
>DIKN01000124.1:0-3078 GCA_002424575.1 Acholeplasmataceae bacterium UBA5617
GTGATCTGATTGAAGACAAGACCCAACGATTTTTCTTCGATCGCAGCGTTTAAATGATCGATCACTTGTTGTTCAAAAAGTTCATCTTCATAGTCGCGATACACAAAGAAAACATAGTGTTCTTCTTTATCGCGTTTCGCTTTTTCTAAGGCAATGTCTAAAAACCGTAACAATTTTTCGCGATGTTTTTCCACAGTCACCACAGGATATCGCAAGATACCCATGTTGGCATAAAACTTTTCAAACTTGAGTGCTTTGGGTTCATAGACATCTAAATACCTGAAGTATTCTTTGACAATCTTTGTCACCGATCGAATATCGTTATAAGGTAGGATGACTAAAAGTTGATTGAAATCATACCGATACGTCGTCCCATCACTGAAATACTTCTTGGTGTGTTGAGCAAACTCTTTAAAATAGGCTTTCATCTGCTCATGACCATAGATATGTTTGAGTTGTTCATCGAGTTCGATGAGTAAAAGAGATGCTTTATCCGCACATTTTTCATCAAACTCATGGTTGAGCGCATGCCTGTTGGCTAAACTGGTCTCATCATCCACCGTGGCTTGTTCCACCAACGCTTTTTGTTCTAAAACACCCGATGTTTCATCAAAAAATAAACTCATCACCACATGCTCATCTCCTATCTTTAATCCATATAGTTTTTCTAAGATGTGCTTTTCTTGGTAGCGGTAGCGTAAAATCTTGTATTCTTCAGACTTACTGAGTAAACGTTGAACGGTTTCCTTATAGAGATTCACGTGTTCATAGGATACATCTCTTAAGAAGAGTTCCAGATGATGATGTTTGTCAATATGAAAGAGAGTGCACGCTTCATCATTATACGTCGATCTTGACTCTCTTAGTTCACGATAAGCTAAGATGGGTGCGTTGATCACCTTTTGGTAAAAGGCATTCTCACGCTTGATGCGTGACATCTTCTTTTCATCCATCACATGAGCAAAGAGTAGACCACTGATCAATTTGAGTAAATCATAATGGATACCCGGGTCTTCTATTTTCTCGCCAAAATGGATGAGGAAAACACCGAGATCACCCACGGGAAAGGCATAGATAAACTGAACATCGGCTTCATAATCTTTTTGTGTGACGACGTTTTTAGGGAAGCGAAGAACATTGGTTTCTTCAAACACGTCTTCTCCGGTGTTGATCACATGTTCGATGACTGTTGTTTGAATGGCTTGTTCTAAAATGGTTTTATCGTAAAGTCGTTCGACTTTGTAGTGGAAAAAATTAGGCGTTTCACCAGGTAAATATAAAATGGCATCTTTAACCTTCACATAGGTTTCCATGTGGATGAAAAACTGACGCAAATACTCTCTGAGTGGCAATTTTTCATCGATCAAATGGGAGAAACAAATGAGATCGTGGGCACGCTCTAGATCTTCTAAAAAGGTTGAATGACTGATCTTTTTTTCGCTGACCTTCTCGACAAAAACGATGTGTTCTTCCTTAGGCTTTTCAATCTCTTGTTTCGGTTTATTCTTTTCAATCGATTTTTGCAGACTCTTGAGTTTTTTGATGTAGTAATCCACAGATGGTTTACTATCCATCTTTTGATAAAGCTTGATGATGAGCTCATACATCACTTTTTTAAAGCCATCTTCCATCTGGTCGATCGCTTCATCGTGTTCAGCTTCCAGTGTGGAGGCTTTATGATAATCACCTTTAGCGAGATACGCTTCAAAAAGTGGTTTGATCAGTGAGGTTTTATCAGGGTGTTCTCTGAGCTCTTTGAGTGCTTTTTGAATGACATCATCATAGCGCTCTAAACGAATGAGAAGTTCCAATTCTTGATCGATGTATTGACTTTTTAAATCATAATTGTAGAGTTCTTCAAGCTGTCTTAAAGCCATTTCGTCTTGATGATCACGTTTGTAGATCTCAAAAAGTTCTTGGTAACAGTAAATCTTGGTTTGATCTGGGATGGGATCTTTTAAGATGCGGAGGATGTCATCTAAATAGGGTAACTGAAGTGCTTTTTTGTATAAGATATCATCAAGAAGTCCTAAATATTGCTTCATGATGGGCAGTTTTTGTTTTCTTAAATCAATGTAGGCCTTCATCTCATCCAATTTTGAGAGATGGAAACATGCATCGATCACATGTTTTAAAATCTTTTCGTGATATGGGGTTTCCGCTTGAACTTCGATTTCTTTTAAAACCTTTTCACCCTCTAAAAAAACGACATCATAGGCTTCAAGTGATAAACAGATGTCGAAGTAATAGCTAAAAGCCGCTTGGTAGTCCGTATGACTGAGCGACTGTTCGAGATAATCTTTAATGATTGAGAGACTATGCGGTTGTTTAGGAAGCCTTAAAACGTCAGATAGACGCATACCATCAGTCCTTTGTGATCTCCTGATAGAGGGTTTGAGCGAGGTTTAAATATTTTGCTGAAAGCATGTTAAAGTCGAAATGTAGGACGTCAGAAAGCCCAATCATATGCTTGCGAAGCGCAACTTGGTGCCACTGAAGGGCTTGATACATCCGATAAAAGCGAACTGAATCCGCTTCTTCTTTGGTAGCGGGTCGTCCTAAGTAAACGTCGAGTAAGAGAAGAGCATCTGAAAACTGAACGTTTCCAAAAGATGCGATATCATAGGTCCATTCATTCCATCCTGCATATTCCCAGTCTAAAAGATAAAGACGTTTTCCGATCACGATATTGGAGCGCTGTGCATCGCCATGACAAAAGACTTTGGGTTGATGGGCGTGTTCTTTTTCATACATGGTGATCCATTTCTTTTTGAGATCAAGGTAAAGATCTGACCGCACGTCGGTGAATGACTCATATTTAGCCAGTCGTGGAATAAGCTCATAATCCGATGCAGGAGCAATCCCACTGTGATGAAGCTTTTTAAGGGCTTCTGCAACCTCACGTAAGTGTTCTTTAAAATCGAGTTGTGTTAGCACGACACCTTCGACATATTTTGCTGCTTTTTCTCCTGTTTCAACGTCAAAATAGACCGTCTCATTGTTTAAATCAAGCGGTTTAATGATCTCTAAATTTTTCTTTTCTATCGTTCGATCAACGAAAAGATTGCCATCTTTTCC
>DIKN01000124.1:3164-7604 GCA_002424575.1 Acholeplasmataceae bacterium UBA5617
CTCTTGAATCAACTTTTCAATCGACATAGATTACCCCTGATAAAAGGTGACTTGACCGTTGTCATAGATGGCATACGAATGCATGCGATCGCCAAGTGCACCTGGATTAATAAATAGTATATTCTCTTCTGTTGTGAGATAGCGCTCATGGGTGTGACCGAAGATCACAACATGGACATTTTGAATTTTAGCCTTAAGTTTAAGACGATCTAAACCAAATTTAACATATTCGAGATGCCCATGGGTGAGCATCACCTGAAGTCCACCTAAATCTAAGATACGGATATAGGGGAGATCAACCCCATAGTCGTTATTGCCTTTAACCGTGATGATGTGATGCCGTTCGTAGCGACTCGGACTTAAAACCATATCTCCAGCATTGAGATGATACTCGACATCTTTGTGTTTTTGGATGACTTCTTCGAGAAGATCAAGTCTTCCATGGACATCACTCGTGATTAAGAATCGCATCGATATCCTCCACTAAAAGTGCCATCGCTTTAGCGCGATGTGAGATTCTATTTTTTAATTCAGGTTCGATTTCAGCCGATGTTTTTTGATATTCGGGTAAGTAGAAAATGGCATCATAACCAAACCCATTAGACCCTCTTTCTTCCTGACCAATATAACCATCAAACTTACCTTCATATGCCTTAAAATCACCATTAGGATACGCGATGACAATGCTTGAAATGAAATAGGCGCGTCTGTCTTCAACACCCTTCATTTCATGAAGTACTTTTAAGTTGTTTTGATGATCACCATGACCTGAGTAACGCGCTGAATAAATACCGGGTCTTCCATCCAGTGCGTAAACGATCAACCCTGAATCATCAGACATCGCGGGTAGATTGTATTTTTTTGCGACATGCATCGCTTTTTTAAGAGCATTTTCAAAAAAAGTTTGCCCATCTTCTGTAATCTCTTCGTGATCATTCACATCTTTTAAACTGATCAGTTCAACCTCATGATGCAAAAAAAGGGCACGTAATTCTTTGATTTTATGGGTATTTTGGCTAGCAATCATGATTTTCTTCATCAAAAAACCTCAATTCATGTTCTTTCTTTCTATTCTATATTATCACATATTTTCACTTGCCGTATGCATTCAATCCTTTTTCCGTTATAATGAAAGAAGGTGATATTTATGGATCAAGAAAAGGAACACATAACCTTTGAACAGATGTTTAAAGGCGATTTAAAGCCTGAAAAGAAAGATAAACCCATCAATAAAAAAGGCTATATTTATGCCATTTTATTTTATGCTCTTGTCATGTACGTTATATCCACTGTCTTGGTTTTAGTGATGGTGGAAATCCCTTCTTTTGTCAATGAAATGGTCGAGGAAGAACGCGTGATCTATGAAGTAGCAAACGAAGTCGGTGGACTCGCCGTCATTCCTTCACGAACATGGAATGATTATCGTGAAGCCTATAAACATGCGATAACCGTCATTGGACTTTATGAAGACTATGTCGTGATCATCCATCCCTCGAATTTATCGAATGCTGAAGCGACACTTTTTTCAACCGTTGGAGGTACGGATGCGATAGCATTTGATCCCCTCAAATTGGTTGAAATGATTAAGTTTAATCCCAGTATCACATCCTGGGATGGTGGCGATGACTTGATCTTGATTCAAAGTTTAGCGTTACCAGAACCCGTGATCTTTGGTGCACCCGCTTACGTGATATCAGGACCCCAGCGTTTCCTTTCAACGGATGCTTCAGCTCTATTAAACTTTATCATCTATCTCATCATGATCCCCGGTATCATCTACTTTATGAAATCCGATCTTGAGATTGATTGGATGGAAGTAAAAGCCAAAGGAAAAGATATCATCTTACCCATCATCATCGGTTATGGTCTTGTGTGGGTAGGTAATATTGCATCCAACATCATCTCGACCTATCTTTCAGAATTACTATCGCTTGATATCGGCGAAGCCGTCAACCAACAAGCCATCATCGGCGCGGTACAATCAAACTTAGGCATGTTGATGATCATCTCTGCTGTTTTTATTGGACCTGTCATTGAAGAGTTGATCTTTAGAAAAGCGCTCTTTGGTTTAATCAAGAAAGATTCAATCGCTCTATTTGTTTCGACACTCATTTTTGGATTGATTCATGTCGTGGGTGAAGCATCGCTTGCTGAAGCCCTCATCAATGGTGTATCTTACTTTGTGATGGGATTTGTCTTCGGTTATATTTACTTAAAAAATGATCGAAACATCTGGGTACCCACCATCGTTCATATCATCAATAACGGTATTTCCATTCTGTTCATTTTATTACTTTTTTAGGAGGTAAACCATGTTTTTATATGCACCAGCCATCTGTTATTCCGGTTATCGTGAAAAGCAGAGTCCAATCACGAAAGTCTATCCTTCAGAAGATGAAGTTTTGGAAGATCTCTTGCTTTTGCAAAAGAATTTTAAGTACATTCGCATGTATGACCCTTATACACATGCACAAACCGTTTTGAACGTCATTTCAAAGCATAAACTTGACCTCAAGGTCATGCTAGGTGTTGAACCACGCGGAGAAATCAGTAATCCCCATTGCCCATGGGGTGGTCTTCATAGCGATGAAAAGATTAAATACAATAAAGTATTCAATTATCAACAGCTTGATCAACTGGCATCCCTATGCAACACCTATGGTGACATCGTCTTAGCCGCTTCAGTCGGTAACGAAAACACCTCATCGTGGCATCATAATCTGATGAAACCTGAAACGATTGCAGCTTATGCCAAATATTTAAAGGGTAAGATCAAGCAACCCGTCACATTTTGTGAGGGGACACATAACTGGTTAGATCATGGCGATGTGATTGCAAAGGAAGTCGATTTTATCTCGATTCATACGTACCCCGTATGGATCAAGGTTCCACTTAAGGATGCTTTTAAACTCACGGTTGAAGATTATAAAAAGACCATCAACAAATACCCAGGAAAACCCGTTGTCTTTACCGAGTTTGGCTGGGCAACCATGTCCAATGGTCCGATGATTAAAGAAGAAACCAATGAGGAAGCTCAAAAAACATATTTGGATCAAATCATCCCTTGGTCAAAGAAAAACAAGGTCACGATGTTTATCTTTGAAGCATTTGATGAACCCTGGAAGGGATCAGGAGCACAGGATGAACCTGAAAAACATTGGGGTATCTATGATGTCAAGAGAAATCCCAAATTGTATGCAAAACATGCGTTAAAATAAATACAATGGCCTTGCACGGTGTGCAACGCCATTTTTTTCTTTCAAACGCTTGTTTGAAATTCATGTGTAATGATCTCAACAATCGTTCTTATGGTATGTATGGTTTGTTCCCACTCAATCTCTTTTGCAAAAGGATAATTCGATTGATATGACGTTCAAAGTTGGATCATTCTGTTGTCTATTTCGATTGTATCTATGATTGTATGAATGTTTGGAAGCACGATATCCAATGATTTTCTATACTTTGCTGTATTCATGAATGCCTGTTGCAATTGAAGTTTATTAGTATGACATTCTTTCAAGTGCCACAAGATGTATACATCGTAAAAATCACGCATTCGTGTGTTCAAAACTCCTCGCGAAAAGATGGTTTCCATTTTTTCAGCTAGAACTGTCTCTAAATTGTATGATTTTAAACCAATGATTTGTTCGTCAATCATTGTTTTATACATAAAGTTAACTTCTCTTGGTGTGATTTGATCTCCAGTAGTAAAGTCAATCTTTATCACTTCTTTGAATCCATCGTAATCAACAGCAATAGACGCTCTATAACCCGGATAATCAGCATCACTGTGAATTTCTTCTATACCAATAAGATTCATCACCAAAAGATCACGTGTCGGTGTTGTAAGTATGTCTATTATGTATTTTGACAAATCATCTTTTTGCATGGATAGTGATTCCAATGTGATATCAATATCCATTGTAGTTCTTAAATTAATCATTGTACTTGCTGATACAAGGAAACCACCCTTGATAATGAAACAATTGGCGTACATTGTTTTCGCAAGTTTTTCCAAAAAGAAATCAAATGTCACATGTCTTAAAATCATGTTTGAATTTAAACTGAGTTCCTTTGCCTTTTTTCTGATGTGTGCCTTCAATTGCTCTCTTGATATCACAATAAAATCTCCAAATAATCTCTTAAGACTTTTTCAATGCCCATTTCTTTTGCATAGCACATAAGTTTATTTACATTTTTGGATGGATGACTCATATACCTTCTTAACCCATCATTGATCAATTGTCTATCCATACGGTTTCTTGAGCGAATGACATCACAAATGGTTCTTTCTTTATCATAAATAGTGATCTCATTTCCGTAAGCCGTTTTAATCTTTGTTTGACCAAGTTCAAATATTGTATTTTTAATTGTAAAGGTTTTTAAATCCTGGTGTTTGATTTGAGATGTATTATACCCCGTTGGTAGTGTTACTGAATA
>DIKN01000113.1:0-19990 GCA_002424575.1 Acholeplasmataceae bacterium UBA5617
ATGATGTAAGCTAAAACCTCTGCAAATACAAGAGCAAGAAGAGCGATACTTCCAGAACTGGAAAGCACAAAGTTCATAATACCCGATAAAAAGGCAACACCTTTTCCATAAGCTTTTCGTAAATAGATATAATAACCACCAGTCTCAGGAAACATCGTTCCTAATTCTGCATATGTCAATCCGGAGAACAACGTGATGATGCCACCGATTAACCATACGAGAAGAGAAAGACCTAAAGCATAACCTACTTCGACCATAACCATACTTGCAAAAACAAAGATTCCTGATCCAATCATAATCCCTGCTAAGATAGCAATTCCACTCAATAATCCGATTTCTTTTTTAAGTGAAGACATCTGTATCATCCTTTCATCCATCATTACATTAGCACAAAATGGTTTGAATTTCGAATTATTTGCAAAAAAACACGCGATCACCCAACGTGATGTGCGTGTGTAATAACCATGGATAATAAATCACCATCTTCTTGCCATGAAGACTGATCAAAATCATGATAGGCTTGAACGTGTAGATGATGACGTTCTATGATATCGATCAATTCATTTTTCGTATAGGGATAAAGTTTGGTTTGATCGGATGTTTTCATATCATCGATTGTTAATATGGTTTTGAAGAGTATGTAGTCATGGTGGTATTCATATTCACGAATGAAAGAACCCCTTTCAAAGTCAATAGGTTTGAGTGCATGTGGCCGTTTTTTTAGAATGTTGTTGTAGTTTAAAAGTTGGATTAACAGATATCCATTCGGCGAAAGAACTTGCTTTATTCGTTTAAAAAATAGCATAAGTTCATCAGGATGGAGATGAGGAATCGTATTACCAAAACACGTCATCAAGGAAAGAGGAGGTTGATGGATTAAAAAATCGACCATATTTCCTTGATAAAAGTTGAGATTGGGAAAATCCTTTTTCGCTTGTTGAATCATGTTTTCATTTAAATCTACACCAAACACATTCATCTTAAACGTATTTAAAAGATGAACCAAACGACCAGTCCCACACCCAAGATCAATAGCACGCTCTTCAGGTTTAATATAGGGAACAAGAAATGTTTTTAAATCATCGTCAAATGGAAAAATGCGATTATAATAGTGAGCAAAATGATCGTACATATTATAAAGCTCCTACAGCTCTAAAAAAGACAATGAAGCCAAATAGTGTGAAAATTGAAAAGACAGAGGACCATATGACCAATTGTCCAGCTAACTTTTCATCTCCACCCATCTCATGGACCATGATGGCTGATGAAACAGCTATTGGGGTTGCAAACAGGGCAATCAAACCTGCATAGGCATATTCCATCCCTGGTATACGATCTTCCAAATAATAAGCTAACCCGAGTGTGATGGCTGGAACAATCACGATACGCCACATGACACCTAATGCAATTTTATTCAAAAGTGGTTTAACAACTGAAAGTTCAAATTGGCCTCCTAAAGCGATTAACGCCATAGGTGAAGCCGTTTGGCTGATTAAGCGAATGGCATCGTAGATAAACGTTGCATCCTCTTTGATAGAGAAGATGGGTTCTCCACCATGAGGGGTTAATAGACCACGAATAACGAGGACGAATAATCCTAAGAACACACCAATAATGAGTGGATTTGTCACGATATTTTTGATCATTTTTTGTATGCTGATGCGTTCACCATGCTCATTCGTTTGATACATTGTCAGCGAGATAACCGACAAGACATTGGCTAAAGGAATGGTAAAGGCAGAGAGCAAAGCAACAACAGCAATCGCTTCGACACCACCAAGTGTCTGAGCGAGTGGAATACCAATCAAAGCAAAATTTGAACGTACAATCACCTGTAAGATGACACCTTTTTGATTGGGGTCTTTGACAGTAAATGGAATGGTTAAGTAACCTATTGAAAAGAGAATAAGCATCATGACCACTGCAAACAAAATGACCCCAAATTTGATCTCAGAGAGATTGTCGATGTTATAGACATTAAAAAAGAGCAGTGCAGGCAAACCTACACGGAAAACATATTTATTCAGCATATTGATAAAATGCATATCAATAAAATGAATGCGTTTTAAAAAATACCCTAATATAATCAATAAAACGATTGGTAGAATGGCGTTCGTTGCAAACAAAAAAGTATCGAACATGAGGATAACTCGCTTTCACAGTATACGGATACATTGTATCATGTTTACCTACTTTCAACAATCTCGCCATAAAGAAAAACGCGGCAATGATGCACGCGTTTTGTTTCATGTTAGGATTCCTTCTTGGTGTAATCTTGCTTACGGATTGAACCATCAACTTTATGAATGACCACAGCTGATCCGGCAGATTCAGCTAGTTGTTCAGCAAATGCAATGGCTTCCTTTTGAGTATCGAAGAATTTGATCGTTTTGGTGGATCCTTCTTTGCGGACTCGCCATTTTTTAAAATTATCTGAATCTTCATCTTTATTTTGGGACACATGATATTTAGCAACTTTAGGTGTCTTCGATGATGATTTTTCTTCTTCTGCTAACTCTTCTTGTTTATCTTCTACGGGTGCTGGTTTTTCAATCGGTTTCTTTTCAACGACAGGCTTATTTTCTGCTTTAACTTCAACTTTCTTTTCAATCACGGGTTCCGGTTTCGGTGCTGGTTGTGGTATCACTTCAACTGAAGGTTCTTCAACCTTCTTCTCAACAACTACCGCTTGTTCAGTCTTTTGATCGACAATAGCAGCCTTATTTGCCTCAAGGGCTTTTTTCTGTTCACGTCTCTTTCTAAAAAAACACATGGATAAATCTCCCTTCTTCGTACTTTACTTTCATTATAATACATAAATTATAATTTTTCCTCATGAAAGATTTTTATTCACTTGTCACATGAAAAAAGCGATATCAAAACTCGCTTTTTAATCGTTTTCGATAACATAAACAAGACGTGAAATCTCAGTCACAAGTCCTGATGAATCGGTGACTCGATAGGTGATGATATACCGACCAACAGCAGGTAATACTTCACCCAAAACATCAACAATCACTTCCTCATCGCTGTTATCATATGCAGTGATCCCAGCATTTTCCCAAACATCACCTAAAAGGATGGTATCAACTCCTGGATTTAAAGTCGCAACAGGTGGTGTTTGATCTTTGACTGTCACTTTTCTGACAAGTGTTTGAACAAGATCGCGATGGGTTGTTTGATAAATGATATCATAAACGCCTTCTTTAGTAACATCAACTTGATTGAGAATCACAACAACTTCAAGTTTTTTTAATCCGTAATAAGCTTCAGCACCAGCATCAACATGTAATTCACCGAGATCGATGGTGTCCTGTCCCGGGAGTAGATCAAAATCAAGATACTTTAACGACACATCTGTGCATGATGAAAGGATGGTGATGCATATCATGGTCATCATCAAAAGCATTTTTTTCATAGTGTCCATCCCTCTTCTTTTCTCCGATAGGCAAGAATGGGTGTCGGATGATAATCTTGTTGATCTAAAATGTAGACAAATTTGCTGCGTTGATAGATTTTTTGGTCGATTGTCACACGATAGATGACCTCATAGATACCAGGTGCTCGGTTATCCACAGGATTGATGACTTCAATGAGACCTTTCGATGAGGTTGCACCTGCATCGGTATAAACCTCACCGACATAAAGGGTTGTCACATCCGGTAAAAGAGTAATCGTTGGTGGCTCTTGAAAAAGGATAGTAACCATACGTATCTTCGCATCAACCATAATATCTTCATCGTATATACGATAGATGATACGATACGTTGATGCATCAATCATCACGATTTCTCTGATGATGTGAAGCATAGGATCGATTAATGTTGTCCCCGCATCTTCCCAATCTTCAAAACGAGAAATCGTATCTACTTGAGGTCTTAAAGTGATGGATTCAGGGTGATATATTTTCTCGTAGATGGGATAAATGGAAAGATCTTCCTGAACGTCATCAAAAGGGGCACTCCATCCCAAAAAGATGAAGGAAAATGAGGGTGAATCCGGTCGTATTAAGTCATCAGGTGGGGTTGCGTTTTGACCATACATGAGTCTTTCAGTTGACAAAACGGTCATACGATCATAGCTGTAAAAAGTGATGACATATTGACCATCATCAAACCGAGCATACAATGTCATCGACTCTGTTATGGGTTGAGGGTTGTACGGATTTGTAAGTGAAGCATCCAGATACCAACCGATGAATGGGTAAATACTTGGAGGAATCGGTGGTTGAGGTATGACATGATAACTGTAGGTTTCAGTACTGAAGATGTCATCGTCTATCATGTAGGTGATGTCAAATTGCTTAGGGGTAAAACCCGCATATAAAACTGCGTCACTCGTAAATGGTTCTTGTTGATACGGTATCGTTTGCATCTGATCATAAAACCAGCCTGTAAAATCATAACCCTCACGATCACTTAGTATCGGTAAAGAGGGAATGATGCCATGTAAAACTTCAAGTGTATCCAAGATCGTTGTGTTATCCATCAAGGTCAATTGATAGCGATTAGGTTCATATTTTGCATAGAGTGTGATCGACATTGATGTGATGTCAACACCGACTTGAAAGGGTTGAGTCAAGGCTTGATCTTGATACCAACCTAGAAATGTATACCCATTTTTAATAGGCGATTCAACTTCAAAGGTATATCCCTTAACGACTTGGATAGGATTGATCGTTGTACCTCCAAAAGTTTCAAATGTGATGGTGATGAATTCAACATCGAGGGCGTTTGCCGCATGGACCACACCATAGCCATAATAAACATCATAGCCAACACTCCCACGATCGGTGGTTGTTGACAACAATTGAGCGATGATTTGATCATCAGTAAAAAGCGTGAAGTAATCAAGCATTAATGCAACTATTCCTGTCACCTGTGGTGCTGCAAATGATGTTCCAGATCCCATCGAATACCCGTTGTTCAATGTGGATGAAACAATTTGTGATCCGGGAGCTGTGATGTCGACAGCATCATTAAAATTTGAAAATGATGATAGGGTCAGTGTTTGATCAACCGAGCCGACACTGATGACACCAGAATACGATGCAGGGTAATATTTTGTCGATGTTCCATCATTTCCACTTGCACCAATCACGATAATTCCAGCATTTTGAGCTTCTATAACAGCATTGCGCACAATCGTATTTTGTGTGGTTGAACCAAGACTTAAATTAATGATATCGGCACCTTGTTCGCGCGCATAGTGAATCCCTTCAGCGATGACTGAATCACTAAATTCTTTGGATTCATCTTCGGATGTCAATGGATTATCAGCATTATTCGCTTTGATGATTAAAAGTGAACTCTCTGAAACGAGCCCTGCAATACCTTTATTGTTATTTTTATTTGCAGCTATGATACCTGCTACCATGCTTCCATGACCATTATCATCTTCAACATGCGAAAGAGACGTCGTACTGGTGACCTTGGTGCGTGCATTGTATGAATTGGGCAGGATGCGTCCAACAAATTCATCGTGATCGGTATCAATACCGGTATCGATGATCGCGATGACCACAGATGAAGACCCATCAGCTAAAAGCCAAGCTTCAGGAACTTTCATTAAGGATAAAGCATATTGATCACTCACGTAAGGATCATTAGTGATGGGGGTGATGCGTCCCATCGGATAGAGTGTTCGATCTTGTTCAAAACCGTATTGTTCCAATTCGTTAGAGCGATATTGAGGAACCCTGTAAGTTGCAAAACCATAAGATGATGCATCCATGAGTTCAATGGTATAAACTTCGCTGAGTTTTAGTGCTTCATTTGGGTTATCAACTTGAATCATCATGGTTACGTAGGTGTTCTCAGTAACATGAAAAAACGATGCTAAACCAGCAGTCGCCATGGCAAGGATAAGGATGAAGATCCATACCTTTTTCACATGATTCACCCCTTACAACTATCATACTATAAAAGAAGCACTTTTATTGGTTCTATACGTCCATCTTACATGATGTTTTGAAAAAAAATACCCCAAATGGGGTATTAATTAATCCTTTTTAGGTTCTTCCTTTTTTTCAGTTCCTAAATATTTAGGCAATTCCATACCTGCCATGTCAAACAATTCTTTCATCGGAGGAATCGATTTAAACAATGATGAGGCAAATTGTGACGTTGATGATCCACCATCTTTGGAACCGCCATCCCAAACAGTGATCTTATCAAATTTAAGATTCTTGATTGCTTCCACTTGAATTTGTACGAGTTTTTCAAGCTTATCTGCAATGAGAAGTTTAACCGCAGCATCAGGATTTTCACCCGCAGATTTGACAATCTCTTTGAAACCTTCCGCTTGTTTCGAAAGAATTTCATAACTACCACGTGCTTCTGCTTCTAATTTCGCATAAATAGCATCGGCTTCACCTTGTGCTTTTCTTCGAATTTCTTCAGCGAGTGCTTCTGCTTCAATGACACGACGTTGTTTTTCAATCTCTGATTTGATGATGACATCCGCTTCAAGGGTTGCCTTTTCACGTTGAGCACGCGCAAGTTCTGCAGTTTGTTCTGCGACATAGGCATCTTCTAAAGCTTTTGCTGTTGCGATTTTTTCAGCAGTCATCGCAATTCTTAATGATTCAGCTTCAGTCTCGCGACGAGAAGCGTTTGATTGTGAAATAAAACCTAACTGCTTGTTTTCACCTTCAATGGCTTTAGCATTGGCTTCTGCGACTTGGATGCGTTGGTCACGAAGTGCATTCGCTTCACCGATCGATCCATCTCTATTCTTTTCAGCAACAGTTTTTTTCGCGTCATTAATCGCTTTAGCTGCTGCCTCTTTACCAAGTGCTTCAATATATCCAGATTCATCGTTGATGTCGGTGACGTTCACGTTGATCAATCGAAGACCTATTTTTTTGAGTTCTGTTTCGACATTACCCGATACTGCTTCCAAGAACTTATCGCGGTCAGTATTGATTTCTTCGATGTCCATGGTCGCAATCACTAAACGAAGTTGCCCGAAAATGATATCTTTAGCAAGCTCTTGAATTTCTATCATCTTGAGTCCCAAGAGACGTTCAGCTGCATTTTGCATGACACCAGCTTCTGTAGAGATACCTACTGTAAACCGTGAGGGAACATCGATACGAATGTTTTGACGTGAAAGAGCATTGGTTAAATCCACTTGAATCGACATAGGTGTCAAATCAAGAAATTGATAGGCTTGAAAAAAAGGATAAATGAACTTAGCTCCTCCGTGGATACACATCGCTGATTTGCTGCTACCATCATTGTTGTTTCCTACTTTACCATAGATGACTAATATTTTGTCTGATGGGCATTTTTTGATGCGTGATACGATAAAAACAAGAAATGAAAAGACGATGACGACAATCGCGGTAATAATCCCGGTGATGCCGGCTGGACTAGCAAAAATGTTTGTCATGGTTGTTCTCCTTTATTTTGATTTGACAATCAAGGTTGTTGAATCTAAAAGTCCGATAACTTCTACTGATGACTTAGGAAGTAGGTCAATATCTTGATCTGTTATAGCATCTACTTCCACTAAACGATCTTGAACGATCATTGAGATTTTTCCCTTACCTGTACGTTTTTTAGGGACCCGCAAATAAACGGTGCCCATTTTTCCAATCGCATTGTTATAATCGATATTTCCTGATGATTCTAAGCGCAATGTTGCACGAAATGCCAGTGCTTGAATATAGGTTGCAATAACACCAGCGACCAATCCAATCAATAAACCCCAGATGATGCCAAGACTTGAGACTAGAAGAAAACTTGTCCAAGAACCGATTGCAACGAGGACAAGAACTCCACGAAGCGTAAGAATTTTTAACCCTGCAATACCGGTGATTGGCTCATCGTTGATACCATCGGATGACATATCCGGTACATCGCCACCATCAAATTCATCAGAATCAAAGCCTAAAAGCATCATGATGAGAAAAATAATCATGATTGCTGTTGAACTCGATGCGAGAATAAACAGTACCTGCTCTAAGGTACTCATTGTACTCCACCACATGTTTGATACCCCCTTATGTAGATTTGAGATTATTATAACATAGATTTAAGGTGTCCATAGACCTTAAGAGCCATTTTGTGAAATTTAACGGAAACGTTCAAACCACTGTGTGATTTCATGTAGACGCTTGATGCGTGCTTGTGGCTTTCCTGAGCGTGAGAGCTCATGATTTTCACCTTTAAACCAAACCAGTCTCGTCTCGAGACCTTGTTCTTTCAAGATGGTGAAAAACTGCATGGCTTGCTCAATTGGGCATCGATAGTCTTGATCAGAATGGATAAAAAGCAAAGGCGTTTTAACAGCATGCGCGTATTTAATCGGTGATTGATTCCATAATGTTTCAGTATCGGTCATCGGATGACCTCCGGTTTGATCTTTCGAGAAGTAAAAACCAATGTCTGATGTTCCATGAAAGGATAACCAGTTAGAAATACTGCGCTGCGTTGCAGCAGCTTTGAAACGTTGGGTATGTCCAACCATCCAATTCGTCATAAAACCACCATATGAACCACCGGTAACGAAAAGTTTTTCTTGATTAATCTGGGTAATCTTCTGTACCACATGATCAGTAAATAACATCAAATCTTCATAATCAATTGTTCCATATTGTCCACGAATATCTGCAAATCCATCGCCTTTCCCATCGCTTCCTCGAGGATTAGCATAAAAGACGAAATAACCCATATTAGCCCAGTACTGCATCTCGTGATAATAGACTTTTCCATAGACTGTTTTGGGTCCACCGTGAATATCTAAGATGGCTGGATATGACTTGAATGGATCAAAATCTTTGGGGTAGAGAACGAAGCCTTTGACAACATGGCTTGGACACTTGACAATCACTTCTTTTGGTGTTGCAACATATTTATTTTTCAAAACATTTTGATTGATTCGTGTCAACTGTGTCAAACGATTTTCTTGAAGATTGAGGTGATAGATTTCTTGTAATTTTTGACGATATAATCCAACAGCATAAAATTGATGATTAATAGAGATTAATCCTTCAATAGAGCCATTAAACTGATATTCCATTTTGATGCTTCCATCACGTTTGATGGAGTGAATTTCGTTATGATCATCTACGGTTGAAACAAAGAAAACCTTATCGTCAACCACCACATCCGATGAACTTGAACCAAGTCTGACATCGCTACCTATCGAGTTGCCGATGGTTCCACGATAGATGGTTAATAGCTCAAGTTTTTTGTCCTTAAGAATGAAGAAATCAGGGTTTTGATTGATACCAAAATCCTTCATATCGGTTCCAGCAATGAGTACATCATGACCAACCAAATAGACTTGTGATATACTGCAATCATCTTCATGATAAAGAATATCGGTTGTTTCTTGATCGACATGATACATAAAGACATGCGTCGTCAAACGTTTGATCCCTTTCATCTCAGAGCCCGTATAAACAATTCTCTTTAAATCGTTTGATACTTTGACAATACTGACAGAAAACGCAGAATCAACGAGCGGCTTGATCGTCTTTTTGATTGTATCATAGATGAAGATTTGATTACGTTTATTGGCAATCATACCTTGATTGTTAAAATAGAATGGAATTTCTTCTATCTCTTCATACAATGCATTTTTCTTGTGTTGAGCAAGAAATTTCTTCCGTTTGTCGTCATCATCTAAATAGAGGTGAT
This sequence comes from Acholeplasmataceae bacterium UBA5617, assembly GCA_002424575.1. Classification (GTDB taxonomy): domain Bacteria; phylum Bacillota_I; class Bacilli_A; order Acholeplasmatales; family Acholeplasmataceae; genus Peloplasma. The sequence goes on from DIKN01000113.1 coordinate 9,651, forward strand.
GTTCATCCACAGTCAGTGACGCTTGCAAGAGTAATTGTGTTCCCAAGACTTTAAGGATGATTACCGGAAATGGAAAATCATAAGCTAACGATAATCGCTTTTCATCGAGATGGTAACGATAGTAGAGTGTGCGCTTTTCATCCTTGACTTTTTTCTCTTCATCTTTGGTTTGGGTGTATTGGACAAGAAGTGATCGGTCGCTTTCAAAAAGGTAAGACCCTTTATTTTTAAGTCCTAGACATTTTTGATGTTTTTGTCCATCACTCAGCCATAAATCATAGAGATATTCGTTCTTTTTTTCGTTTGGTTTTGCGACCAAAAAAGCAAATGCTGTTTGTGATGGGTTATGCTGTAACGATGAAATAAACTTAAAATCTAAAAACGTTTCAATCTTCATATCATTCATGAGATCCTCCTCGAATGAAAAAATGCCAAAAATTGGCACTTTTATGTTGTTTAAATGACAAAATTACCGTGCTTAAAGACTTCTACGACTTGGCCATCTTGTGTCAAACCTGTAATGTTCATATCGCGACTACCAAACATGAAATCAGAATGGACCATGGAGTTGTTATATCCAATCTTTTCAAGTTGCTCTATGGGTGTATGCACACCATGTTGTACATTCATCGGATAAGCACGTCCTAAAGCCATATGGCAGGATGCATTTTCATCAAACAATGTATTTAAAAACAAAATATTGGTATCAGAGATCGGTGAATCGTGACTAATCAAAGCAATTTCCCCAATATACCGGCTGCCTTCATCGGTATTGAGCAAATTATCAAGTGCTTGTTTTTCCTTTTTTGCATCAAATTCTACGACTTTTCCATCTTTAAAAATAAGATAAAAATCTTCGATTAATTTACCTTGGTAATTGAGTGGCTTTGTAGCAACAACCTTCCCACGTGTTCCCCATTTATAAGGCATGGTAAACGTCTCTTCGGTGGGTATATTGGGGTTAAAGTATGCACCGTTTGTAGCGTGTTCACCACCACCAGCCCATACATGATTTTTAACTAATTCAACGATTAAATCTGTACCCAATGCATTTTTGAAATGAAGGTGTTTGAAGTTGTAAGCGTTAAGAATCTGATTGTGCTTGAGTAACATTTCATTGTGCTTTTCCCATTCATTAATCGGATCATTGTCGAGTCTGACGCGTGATGCTTCGAAAATGGCATGCCACAAAGCTTCAACCGCTTCTTCTTCAGAAAGTTTTGGAAAGACTTGTTTTGCCCAGATGGGATTGGGTGCAGCGACAATGGTCCATTGTGCTTTATTACCCATGAGATGTTCTCTAAAGAAAGAAACTGCTTTTTGGGCAGCAATGCCTTGGCGCTGTGCCTTGAGTGGATCAACATCTTTATTCAGTCCAGGAATAGGTGATGTAACCGAAACAAAACATGCACCACGGTCCACAAAATCGCGATGTTGTTCGACGATCCACGATGGAATCTGTTCGAGATTTTCCAATGTTTGATGTGTTAAAGCACTGCGTGAAATGTAATCATCACTCCATTGAACATACACTTGGCTTGCACCTGCAAGATAAGCTTCTTCAGCAATTTCGCGAATGATTTCTTTCGTTTCAGTCGTTCCACGAATGACAACGATCTGATGAGGTTGAACATTGACACCGACTTTCACGGCAAGCTTTGCTAGCTTATTAAGTAATACTGGGTTAGGCATAGATTAACTCCTTTATATTATATTTTTTTTGATGATTTTAATTGATGATTATTTTTCATATCGTACATATGTTTGTCTGCGACGTTGAGGACATCATCATAACTCATGAGATGGTCGTAGATCACATAGCCTGCACTGAATCCTAAGAAGGGGAATTTGTGGATAAATTCATCCTCACTAAATGTCTGATCAATCCGTTGAATTAAAGTAAGTGGATCAGAATTGACCTCATCTTTACAAATTAAGAAAAACTCATCACCACCAAGCCGAGCAATAAATGCTTGTTGATGTCGGCAACTCATTCTTAAAACTTGAGAAAAGTGAAAGAGAACTTGGTCGCCTGTTAAATGTCCATAAAGATCGTTAACTTCTTTAAAGTGATCAAGATCAATCATCATGGCGTAAAAGTTTTTTTTCTCTTCGATCAGAGATCGTAAATGAAGTTCGAGTAGACTTCTCGAATAAAGTTTTGTGAGTTCATCAATATTTCCTGATGTTGTCTCTAAAAATAAGTAAACGACGATGATTGTTAATGTCAGCGATGGCCATGTAAAGAGGATTTCAGGAAAGAATAGTTGAATCAGTGAACTTGCAAATGGTAATATCATGAAAAGCAAAGTACCTTGTAAAACATGATGCTGTGTTTTGTTGCGGTTTTGTATAACAAGAATAATGATGTAGACAAACATGGCATAGAAAATAAGGTATGGAATGAAAAAGATGTTGGTTTTTACATAAGCATTATCTAAAGTTGCATAAGAAAAGAAAGCACCGGTGAAAACATTATAGAGCAACAACATCATTTGTATGAGTGTAGGATATTGATAATACTTTCGCTGTTGAATTCTTTTTTTTGATAACAACAACTTATAATCCCAATATGAAAGCCACAACCCCATCAGTATGGTTGCATTGAGAAATAACATGGTATTCGCAAACATACCGACAAGGTAAAGGTATGTACCCGGTTTTTCAACCACATACCAGATGATGGTTTCAAGAATAACTCCCAAGAGGGTGGATACCATAATCCATCTTAAAAGGCGTGATGAAAACGTGAAATGGTCACGTTTGATATTTGCAATCACCAACATGATGAGGATTAAAAACGTGCTAAAGATCGAGATATCGAAAAAGGCTATGTTTTCTATCAAACCATAATCACCTCAATTTTCTAGGTTTTGCGTAACCTTGAGATATTCAATCACCCGTGTTTGAGGCATAGGTTTACAAAAATAATACCCTTGAGCATAATCGACATTGTATTTTTTGACCATGTCTGCTTGTTCTTTTGTTTCAATTCCTTCTGCGACCACATTCAGTTTCAAATGGTGCGCAAGATCAATCATATATTTAAGGACAAAAAACTCTTCTGTGTCCTCTTTGATATTACTGATGAAACTTCGATCAATTTTAATGGTATCAATAGGAAGTCTTTGAAGGTAAGTGAGTGATGAATACCCTGTACCAAAGTCATCCAATGCAATGGTGAAACCGAGACGTCTTAATGCGTTCAAGACATGAACGCTTTTCTGAATATCACCGATAATCGCTGTTTCGGTGATTTCAATATTAAACTTTTTGCAATCGATATGATGATCATCAATCCATCTGATTAAATTACCGATAAATTTATCATTCATCAACATCGAAGCTGATAGGTTAATTGAAATTTTGAAGTTTCGCTTTTTACCCCATTCATTAAAATTGTCAGCGGCTTCTTTAAATACCCATTCTGTAATATCTTTGATGAAGCCGTTTTTTTCTGATAAGGAGATGAATTCCAAGGGTGGTATGAATCCTTTGGTCGGGTGAACCCAACGAATCAAAGCTTCAGTGGCTATCGTTTTACCTGATTCAAGTTCGATAATGGGTTGATAGTACAGTTGAAATTCATTATTTTGAATGGCTTGTCTAAGCTGATTCAGCAATTCAGTTTGTTGTTTGATGACAGTGACCATCTCATCATCAAAAATAACGATTTGGTCTTTGCCTTTCGACTTGGCAATCGACATCGCTGCATCAGCATGGCGCATTAATGTCACATAATCACTGCCGTGATCTGGATAGAGGGCAACACCGCCACTGTACGTAATAAAAAAATCATCTTGCTGGAGCACATAAGACTTACGAATATACTTGAAATATTGATCAACAGAAGGGAGAAAACTTTCAAGCTGCACAATATCAAAAATGGCTAAAACAAATTCATCACCACTCATGCGTGCTAACATATTAGGTTTTTCAATGTGGCTACTTAAGTCATGTGCAATCGATTTGATGAGTTCATCACCAACCGAATGACCTTTAACTTCGTTGATATTCCGAAATTCATCGATATCAAAGTAGACGATTCCAATGATGGCATTTTCTTTTTTTTCTGCGATGTAGCGATTAATCGTTTGTTCGAGCATGATCCGATTGGGTAAACCTGTCAAAGGATCATAATAGGCTAAATCGTAGAGACGATCTTCAAGTTGAAGCGATTTTTTATGACCTTCATCAAGTTCAACATAAGCTTTCTTTAAGTCATCAATGGTAAGAACATACATATCCATCTGGCGATGAATGATGTAATAAAAGATGATAGCAGTAAATGCAACATAAAAGATTCCTTTTACAGTTTCAGCTAACTGATTGATTTGAGGATCAACAAAAAGAATGTCAATCACCCAATCCGATAGGAGAATCCATGAGAAACCCATGATTAAGTAAATGATTATTATTTTGACAGCAGCATATGTTGGATTTAAGTGTTTTTCAAGTGCAGATAACACATGTCGATTTGATTGCTTTTGAGGTTGCTTCATAATGGAACCTCCTTTGTTTCTATTATACATGAAATTTCATATCCTAGATGCTCACTTAAGAAAAAAAGCCATTATATGGCTTCTTTTTGTTGTTCAATTGCAAGATTTCTCACCCAATGTTCCTTGCGATATCGCGATAATCCGAATGCCATTTTAGGGATGTCAAGGGATTGCACGATGAGAAACATGAGTGTAACCGGTAATGATGTTAGATATGCGAGTAATAATGCGATGGGTACAGGGATCACCCACATGTATCCTGCATCCATCATGAATGTCGAACGTGTATCGCCACCCGCTCGTAGAGTGAAGTACATGGTGACATTAAATGAAAAGACAGGAATAAATAAAGCATTGATCCGGATGTTAAACTGAGCAATATTTTTTGTGACATCTTCAACATCATAGATATTCAAAATAAAGAATGAAAGGATAAATAAAACCAAACCAGCGACGATAGCAACCATGACTGCAGTTGTAATAAGTTTTTTAGAATTTTCGCGTGCTTGATCTAACTCATTTCGACCCAAGGTGTTACCCACAAGTACTGCTACTGCCGTTGCGATAGCACCAAATGTGACAAATACGAGTTGTGAAATAGCACTCGTGATGTTCATCGCAGCTAATGCTTGATCACCACGTGTGGAATAAGCATGTAAAAAAACAGTTTGTCCCGAGGACCAAAAAAGTTCGTTTAACAGGAGTGGTAATGCCATAACAACGATACTTGAAAAGAGTTTGGGTTCAATATGAAACAATTGGGTAATCTTAGAATTAAAGATTTTCCCTTTTCTTTCGAGAAGAATGAGCACAAGTAAAAACTCAACGATGCGTGAAACTAATGTTGCAATCGCAGCCCCTTCAACACCGAGTCTTGGTGCACCTAAATGACCGAATATGAGGATATAATTGAGGAGTGTGTTTGTTAAAATAGCGATAATCGAAATGATAAGTAGGGGTTTGGTCACACCTGTTTCACGAAACGTATTGGCAATAGCCACGCTAATAATCCAAGGAAATGCACTCCATCGTGCATAAGACAAATAGGTGAGTGCAAGATCAATAGTCACTTCATTTTGTGTGAAGAGCATGATGAGAGATCGTCCAAATAATGAAAAAACAATGAAAAAGATAAGTGCAATGGATAAACCAATGATAAGTTTAAATCGAAAAGTTTGTTTGAGTTTGTCATAATCTTTGGAACCAAAAAACTGTGCACTAAAAATACCAGCACCGCCCAGTGCGCCAAAGGTAATCAAAATCACAATAAAGTAAAGTTGGTTGACAACTGAAACCGATGCAATCGCTTGCTCGCCAAGTTTTCCAACCATCACATTATCAACCAATTGTACTGATGTGGTAATGAGCTGTTGCAAAACAAGCGGGGCTGCAACCATCCATAAAGTTTTGTAGAAGGCTTTGTCGCCAAAATGAAGTTTCATACATACCTCTCAACTTTCACATTATAGCATGGAATCACATGTTTATCAACGTTTGAAAAGGATAAAAAAAACCTGCCGAAGCAGGTTGTCCATTAGGGGATATCGATGATGCGTAAGGTATTGGTTGAACCGTGTTTTTGAGCCCAACCTGACGTGATAATGATCGTTGTTCCTGATTTGAATCCAAAGTCCTTAGCAACATCAATCGCCACACGGTCATAGAGTGTCATGTCTGTGACATTGGGTTTGAGTGCAGAGAATACACCCCAATAATAGGTTAAACGTTGACATGTTTTGACATTATCTGTCACAGCAATAATGGGAACAGAGGGTCTAAACTTGCATATACGTTTTGCAGTACCACCGGTTTCAGTGAATGCAATAATGACTTCAGCTTTTTGTAAAGCTAGTGCTGTTTGACTAACAGCAATACCGATTGCATCGTTAACCGTTTGTTGTGATGTTGCAATCGCATTTTGAAGTTTTTCCTTATAATTGATGTGATCTTCGATGGCTTTTGCGATCGTGTCCATGACTAAGACAGCTTCAACGGGATATTCTCCTGCTGCAGATTCTCCAGAGAGCATGATAGCATCAGATCCATCCAGAATGGCATTGGCAACGTCAGATGCTTCAGCGCGTGTTGGACGCGGTGAGTACATCATGGATTCAAGCATATGTGTTGCTGTGATCACTGGTTTACCTTTTTCATTTGCCATCTTAATGATACGTTTTTGATAAAGGGGGACGAGTGATGTCGACACTTCAACACCTAAATCACCACGTGCAACCATGACACCATCCGAGACTTCAAGAATGGATTCAAGGTTATCGACACCTTCTTGGTTTTCAATTTTTGCAATGAGTTCAATCTTTGTGTTGCCACATTTTTTCAAAATGTCTCGAATTTCTAGAACATCTTCTTTTCGTCTAACAAAGGATAAAGCGATCATATCAACGTCCATCTTGGCTGAAAAGACAATATCATCATAATCTTTTTTAGACACGAATGGCATGGATAGTTTGACGTTAGGAACATTGACACCTTTTCTCGTTTTAATCGACCCTGAATTGTTGACTTCACACAGGAGATAGTCCCCTTTGTTTTCAAGAATCGTTAACTTCATTTTGCCATCATCAATCAAGAGATAATCGTCTTTTTTGATATCAACAAAAAGTTCAGGACAATCGATATGGAAACGTTCACGATTTCCCAAAATGGGTTCTTTGTGAACTTCTACACGATCACCTTTTTTGAATGTTGCAATATCATTTTCAAATTTCCCGGTCCGAATTTCAGGACCTTTTGTATCCGCAAGAATACCGATGTAACGATTTTTACGTTGTGCAATCTCACGAATCATGTGAACGCGACGTCCATGTTCTTCCTGATCTGCATGTGAATAATTGAGACGAGCGACGTTCATTCCAGCATCTATCATCTTCTCTATCATTTCTGGATTATCGATAGATGGACCAATGGTACATACAATTTTTGTTTTTCTTTTCATGTTGACCTCCTCATAACTCCCACTTTTCATTATACATGAAAACATCTATGAATGCTATGCTGAAGAGAACCCCGTAAACGATTTCATGTCCTTTTTATTTCATAAAAAAGAAGTCATGCGATGACTTCTTTTTGATGATCATAGAGTTGAATAAACAACTGACCAATCTTTGGATCAAATTGAGAACCTAAATTGCGTCTGATTTCTTCGACAGCCTCTTCATGGCTCATCGCCTTACGATATGGACGATCTGAGACCATGGCATCGTAGGAATCAGCAACCGATATAATTCGTGCACGAATCGGAATGGATTCTCCTTTGATACCTCGCGGATATCCTTTTCCATCATATCGTTCATGGTGTGAAAGGATGTCTTGAGCTATTTCAGCATATTCGGGTGACGTTGAAAGAATGCGATAGCCAATCTCTGGATGACGTTTAATCTGTTCCCATTCCTTTTCATCAAGTTTTCCCGGTTTGTTTAAAATTGAATCGTCAATAGCAATTTTACCTATATCATGTAGATTACTGATTGCTTTTAGAAGAGAAATTTCTTCGTTTTTCATGCCCAAAGCAGACCCAATATGTGCACATATCTTTGAGACTCTTTCAGAGTGTTTTTCTTCTCTTGGATTTTTTTCATGAAGGGTTTTTAGAATGGTTTTGATCGTTTCATTACGATGTGAAGAAACTTCAAAAAGTTTGTGTGCATACATGTCATCCTCTGAGGATTTTATCGTATCTTGGATGAGCGTTGAGCCATCATTGGTCGATAAACCGAAAGAGACAGAAATGGCCATGCCATATACTGTACGCTGTTCAATCTTTAGTTTTGCACCATCAATCATCAATTTAGCTTGTTCATAGGATGTTTTAGGCAATAGGATGACAAACTCATCTCCACCGATACGTGCAATTCGGGTTTCATCTTTGAAGACTTGAATCAACTCATCAGCAATCGTACATAACAGTAAATCTCCTGCGTCATGACCAAAAGCATCATTCATGATTTTTAAGCCATTGATATCAGCAATGATGATGGAAAGAGGGAAAAATTTTTCTTGACTTAAGCGCAACAATTCATCTGAAAAATAGCGACGATTGTGTAAATTGGTGAGAGGATCACGGTAACTTAAATAAAGAATAGATTGTTCATACCGTTTTCTCTCACTGATGTCCTGTGAGAATATGGTCACACCGATAACATGATTTTCTTCATCAATAATCGGTGAGTATTGTTCTTCAACATATTTCTCAACAGCTGTTTCAATCATGGCTTCATAAGAATGAGCCTCACCTTTTAGCGATACATCGATGCATGTCTTGATACGGTCTTTCATGCGAGGATTCATCACATAATCCAAGAAATTGTGACCTTTTTCAATTTGTACACCATAATACTGCATCATCGAACGCTCGTGATATTCATTAAAGGATAAATACTTATAGTGGTGATCCACTGCAAAAACTTCCATAGCTTTGGTGGAATCTATGCTTGCTTGCAATAATAACTGTTGATTTTTAATCTTCTCTTGAGCATAGAGTCTTTCTTTTTGATATCGAACCACTTGAGCAAGCAGCATCGTAACAAACGGATAGAGGGTTAAATAGGGAAGTATCGTTTTTTGAATAACGATGAGTGCGGTTGAAAACGGTTGTATGGCGAGGAAACAAATGAGTGTTAGTATATGGACAATAATACCTAAAATTAAAAATTCGATCCATTGTTTCATGGGTGGTAACTTATGTCTCAAATGACTCCATAAAAGACCAAATCCAGATGACACCAAGATGGTGAGTACACCAGAATAGACACCGGGTCCTCCGATATTAATACGGTAAATCAGACCGATTAAAGCAGAAACCCCTGTTGTGATCGGTCCAAAGAAAAGGCCTGTGACAACAAAGAGTACGCTACGCGTATCAAAAAAGAGGCCTTGGAAAAAAAGCCATGAGTTACGCATGACAAGTATACTGATGATCCCGATGATGATGCCCAAAATGATGGGTCTCCAGCGTTGTTGTTTGTTCTCTTTATAGTTCGTGGCAGTATAAATAAGACCAAGTGCAAAAAGCAAAATGGCATTGTTGATTAAGTCACTAAAGATTTGTAATGCTTCCTGCAAGAATGTCATTTTACACCTCATCATTTACACAGTTCATTATATCATTGAGCCGTTCATTTTTATCCATCATATTTCTTAAGATATTCTTAAATGAAGTATTTGTGAATATATTGAAAAGGCACCACATCGGCACCTTTACATCGCAGTTCATGCTGTGAGCAGAGTTGATATTTAGGATGATATTCGCTTGTAGAAGGGGAGTTCACTCAACGATGTCACATCGATCGATGATAATTCAATGCCCCAGTCTACAATTTTTTCCATCATTATACCTTTGATACGCGTTTGTAATGCCATTTTTTGTTGTGAAATTCCGAGTGTACCATAGCGCTCTGCATAACTTTGTACAACCTGTAAAACCGTATTTCTCATGAATTGGTCCACATTTTTTTCGTGATAATCGCGTTCATCCACAATCCGATATTGCACATTCATACTAAAGGACAATTTCGGTTCCCCATTGACTTCAATGATTTCACGATTGAGTATAAGTTGTCTTTCGATATCATAGAGCACAAGACGATCGACAAATGGTATCAAAAAATGAACCCCAGGTGAAAGGGGTTTGAAATAGACCCCATAACGTTCGATCCACGCAATCTTGTGACCAGGTATCATGCGTATGCGTGACAAAAGATAGACGGACAGAATGGAAAAGCTCAACATGGAAATGACACCAAGATATTCACCCATAACGGTCCTCCTCACTTTCGACATAGGCCATTTGACACTACCTCATCTATAGTTATATCATCAAGA
>DIKN01000113.1:20101-20229 GCA_002424575.1 Acholeplasmataceae bacterium UBA5617
TTTGGGGAACTCGAATGATCATGGAGCGGGTGATGAGAATCGAACTCACGTCATCAGCTTGGAAGGCTGAGGTTCTACCATTAAACTACACCCGCAAAAATATCATGGTCGGGAAGACAGGATTTGAA
>DIKN01000113.1:20450-26512 GCA_002424575.1 Acholeplasmataceae bacterium UBA5617
CGGGCCAACGTCTAAGCGCATATATTATTATACCAATTTATGCTTAAATGTCAAGATAAATTGTCGGGTTTTTTTCATCAATTTTCATCGCTTTATCAAGCGAAAAAAACGTGTTCCATTAGATAGTATTTTCAATATATTTGCTCTTCTGTTCCCACTTCCTTGATTGCCATCGTGAAAGCATTAAAACACCACGTAGGAGTTCATCCATGGCATAGGCGATGTATATACCGAGTAAGCCCCAACCCAGATGAATACCGAGGACATAAGCCATGGTTGCTGCGACACCTAGCATACTCAAAATAGCCATGACAAGCGGAAAAGTGGTATCACCTGCAGAACGCAATGCTTGAATGAAGATCAAATTTAAACTTCTGCTAAACTCTAAAACAATGGCAACCCAAAGTACTGTTCTCACCGTTTTCACAATAATGTCGTTTTGTGTAAATAAGCTTAAAATTAAACCTGATGTGAGATTGACAAGAATGGTCATCGTGAGTACAACAAAAAAACTTCGAAATGCTGTTTTTAGTGTTTCGTGATGTGCTTTATTGAAATCTCTTTCACCGATATAATAACCTGTCATGACTGCGTTAGCTGCAGCAAATGCTAAACTGAAAATATAAATATACGTGAGGATAGTATTGATGTATGTTCTTGCTGTCGTATATTCAGGTCCAAGTTGGTTGATCATGCTTAAGACAACACCTTGCATCAGCGTATATGTCCATACTTCAAGTGCACTAGGCAATCCAATTTGAAAGACTTGTCTTATGGTTTGAATATCCAATTTGAGATCCTTTGGGCGAAGCCCGATGACTCGATAAAGCAAAATGCTATAGGTGCTTAGCATGAAGAAACGCACAATCAGCGTTGATATCGCTGCACCTAAAATACCTAATCGAGGAAACCCAAGGTACCCATTGATTAAAATGGCATTTCCAATAATATTGAGGACATTCCCAATAACGACAACATAAGTGATGTACTTTGCATGACCATAACTACGTAATGATCCAGTAATAACGTTTGAAACAGCAACAAAGAACAAAGAGATACCGACGACTTGCAAATAATCAAGGGAACCTTGAAAAAGAACATCCTCTGTTTTAACCAGTGTTAATAATTGAGGTGCAAAAAAGACTAAGGATGATGCAATCACTACTCCGACGAGGAGATTCATGATTAGACCATTTCCAATCACACGATGAGCGACTTGTTCTTTTTTTGCTCCTAAATATTGTGACACTAAAACTGCGACCCCATTGGCTACAACGAGCAATAGGACCGCAAACATTTGAATGATCGTATTCGCATTACCAACTGAACCCACTGCAAAATCGCTGAAATGGGAAAGCATAAATGTATCGATGGTTCCCATGAGCATAAAGAAGAGTAGTTCGATGAATGTTGGCCAAAAGATAGCTTTAAAACTGCGTTTCACAGAAGACCTTCCTAACTTAGTATAAAATGTTGGTCAGTAAAGCTTTAGCTTGAGTTTCACCTAAAAGGTGAGTGACTATTTCATACACAAATTCATAGACAGCACCTGCACCTCGAGCTGTGATGATGTTTCCATCACGAAGTGCTTTTTTCTCTGGGTGGTAATACCCTTTTGGCATATCTTTTTCACTTCCACTGTATGCGGTGAAGTGTTTCCCATCCAGTAAACCAGCTTGGCCTAAAAAACGTGGACCAGCACAGATGGCAGCTATCACTTTGTTTTGTTTTGCAAATGACTTTACAAGATCTTTGATGTTATGCTCCTGATCAATGATCATACCGACATAACGTCCACCCGGTATCACGACAAAATCAAAATCTTGGACATTGATATCTTTTGCAAGGTAATCCACCTTGACAGTCAACCCAAATGCTGTAGTAATCTCAGGTGTTTTTTCGTAGGTGATGGTTGTAATTTGAAGACCTGCTCGTTTAAGTAATGCACGAGTGGTTAAAGCTTCACCATCTTCTACATGATGACTTAAAACAAGTAATCCTTTCATGCCGCACCTCCAAACAGGGTAAGATAAGCTTCAAGAAGTCGCTTAGCGCCAACAGAAGCTTCAAACTGACGATAACTTTCTAAGTGATGATCCATCCCGACGATATCGGAAATCACCTTGATGGATATGATAGGCAGATGGTAGTGATAGGCAACATGATAGAGTGCTGCACCTTCCATGTCAAAGAGAAGGTTTTCATCACGTTTCTCACTCATAAAGTAGTCACCGGTCAAAAGATGACCTTCTTTAGCTTCAGTGAAGATCTGCTTCGCCTGATTGAGCCACCAGGTATCCGAATGAAAGACTGGAGGAAAACCAGGTACTTGTCCTTTATCATAACCAAATAGAGATAAATCAAAATCATGATAAGATGTAGACTTTACCAAAGCGAGTTCACCGATTTGAATATCTCCAGAAGCACCTGCAAAACCAAGATTGATAATGGCATGAATGCGTTCTTGATGGATGATCTCTGTCAATTTCATAGCCGCATTGACTTTCCCAACACCGGTGATTAAAAGACGATGATTGGACTTCAGGTGTTCGGGGATATGTTTAAGTTCTTCTTGCATGGCTCCAACGATGAGAATCATGATGGTTCCCCAATGCATTGCTTGATTTTGGTTACAATCAAATCAACAGCAATGTCGTGTTTACGATCGTTTGGGATAATGACATCAGCAAACCGTTTCGTTGGCTTAATGTATTTATGAAACATTGGTTTAACCGTTTTTTCATATTGCGTGATGATACTCTCTAAGGAACGCCCACGCTCGCGCATATCGCGTAGCATGCGTCTGATGAAGCGTGTATCATCATCAAGTTCTACGAATAAATTCATATTGGATAATTCACGGATTTTTTCGTTTTCTAGAATTAAAATGCCTTCAACAATGATAATGGGCTTGGGTTCAACATGCTCAACGATTGAACTGCGCGTATGGTTAACAAAATCATAGGTTGGTTTATCAATAGCTTCACCGTGTAAGAGTTGAACAAGATGGTTGTAGAGCAAATGATTATCGAGTGAACTGGGGTGGTCATAATTGGTTAAATAGCGTACTTCAAGTGGAAGATTACTCTGATCTTGATAGTAATCATCATGTCTGATGATAAGGACATCTTCGAGTCCTGCGCGCTCTAATATTTCTTGAACAACTGTGCTTTTCCCGGATGCTGATCCACCAGCAACCAATATCAATAATGGTTTTTTCACGATAGGATCCTCGACATCAAATCTGACATTCAGGAGCTAACGTGGTTTGCACGGCTTCATCGATGATGTCGTTACATTCTCTATGCTTTTTAAACCAAACAACAGCATATGGGCAGGTAGCGACTGCTTTAAAACCTAGTTTTTTAACATGTTGATAAACTTCATGCATCAATTGAGACGCGATGCCTTGACCTCTCAATGAAGGATCAACATAGGTATGATCGACAACAACTACTCCGGGTTTGATGAAGGGAAAAGTTGCATTTACAATCATTTTTCCTTGATCATCATTAGCGTATATACGATGGGTTTCATAAATATAGTTCATAATATCATCTCCTTCTTTTAGTATACCAAAAGTTGATAGAAACGTGTTGCAGTATCCATTCATATTTGATTTAGATGTGTGACTGTGAGGATATGTATATCTCAAATTTTAAGAGTTTTGTTTTAAATAAATCATTTATTTTCTAAATAGATGCCTTTTTTATAATAATATGGGGCTTTATTTATAGACATTAATCGAGAATGTGATATAATCGACATGTAAAACATAAAGGAGGTCAATATGACTAGAAAACAACTTGTTATTGAAACAACACTTCTCTTCGTTTCAATCATCTTCATTATTCTCGGATTTATCTTTAGCCAAGGACATCCCGAACCATGGTACGTCGCACTCTTCTTCGGTTTATCATTTGCTATCGGTGGTTTTGAGAAAGCTAAGGAAGGTGTTCTTGCTACCATTCACAACAAATCTTTAAATGTTGAGATTTTGATGATATTAGCTGCACTCGGTGCGTTTATAGTTGGTGATTATTCTGAAGGTGCTATTCTGATCATGATTTTTTCGATCAGCGGAGTTCTTGAATCCTATGCGACATCAAAATCAGAAAAAGCATTGACGAGTTTACTTAAATTAGCGCCGAAAACAGCAACGAAATGGATTAATCAACAGGAGATGACAGTTCAAGTTTCTGAGTTGAGTGTTGGTGATCAAGTGGTTGTTAAAGTTGGTGAACAGGTTCCTGTTGACGGGCAAATTATGGAAGGTATGACCTCGCTTGATCAATCAGCGATTACTGGAGAATTTGTGCCTGTTAATCGCGGACAAGGCGAATCTGTTTTTGCGGGTTCTATCAACGTTGAATCGCGCATAGTGGTTAAAACTTTAAAAGATCCCAAAGATTCTGTGGTTCAAAAAATCGTTGACTTCGTTGCAAAAGCTCAACATGAGAAAACCAAATCTCAATCCTTTATTGATCGATTTGAAAAATGGTATGTCTATGTTGTTATCCTATTGGCGATTTTCTTAATGATTGTTCCTCCCATCTTTGGATGGTGGGATCAAGCGTATGCCTTTAATCGTGGTGTTATTGTTCTTGTCGTGGGTTCCCCCTGTGCACTGGTTGCAAGTATCACACCTGCTATGCTATCCGCATTATCCAATGGAGCAAGAAACCGTGTGTTGATTAAAGGTGGTTCACCTCTCGAATCCTTGATTGGGATTAAGGCAATTATGCTTGATAAAACAGGTACGATTACATCTGGTATACCTAAAGTCGTCCGCATCGAGGTTATCGATGAACTCAATCGAGAATATGTGTTAAAGGTTTTATATACACTGGAAAAACAATCCATTCATCCGCTCGCAAAATCCATTACCGATCATTTAAATGCATCATACATGCTCGATAACATTAAAACCAATGAAATATCCGGCCATGGAATGGAAGGTCTTGTACATGGTAAAAAATGGCAAATTGGTCGTTTTGAATCAACGATTCATCCGCAACTACAGGAAAAATTAGATCGATGTGTGACTTTGGGACATTCCAATGTCTCCATTATCGTCGATGGTGTAACGGTTGGATTTGTAGCGCTTATGGATACAATTAGAGATCATGCAAAAGATGTGATGGATGAACTGAAAGCGTGGGGTATTCATACAGTACTTTTAACAGGTGATCATCAATTTACCGCACATGCGATCGCGAAAGAAGCTCATATCGAACATTTTGAATCCAATTTGCTTCCTGAACAGAAAGTCGATCATGTGAAACTCTATCAACAAAAATATGGAAAAGTCATCATGGTTGGCGACGGAATCAACGATGCGCCTGCTCTGGCAATGGCCAATGTGGGGATTGCGATGGGTTCTGCAACTGACGTCTCACTTGAAACCGCAGATATTGTCATCATGAATGATCAACTTGAAAGTCTGCCCAAACTTATTAAACTGGCAAAGCGTATGCGTATGATCACCCTTCAAAACATCATCTTCTCAGTCAGTGTGATCACATTACTTCTTATATCCAATATTTTTGGTCTCATCGAATTACCGATGGGTGTTATTGCACATGAAGGATCGACCATCTTGGTTATTCTTAACAGTTTAAGACTTCTTTTCAAATAAACCGCATTTTGCGGTTTTTTTTATAAGAGAGGGACTTCATACGAAAATAAAAAGCCTTGCGATAAGGACATATATATAATATAAAAAAAAACGGCAAATGCCGTTCGATATTTAAGTGGCGCCCACACTAGGACTCGAACCTAGGACCCCCTGATTAACAGTCAGGTGCTCTAACCAACTGAGCTATGTAGGCATTGATCATGAGGGTGACGCTACTTAAATTGAAGAGAAATAAGATAAATGAGGTTTGCCTGGCAACGACCTATTTTCGCTCCTTGGAACTATCGTCGGCGCTGAAGTGCTTAACTTCTGTGTTCGGCATGGATACAGGTGTGTCCACTTCGCCATCATCACCAGACTAAAGTCTTTCAAAACTGAATAAATTGTATATTGCAAAGTTAAGTCCTCGACCTATTAGTACCAG
>DIKN01000029.1 GCA_002424575.1 Acholeplasmataceae bacterium UBA5617
GATCTCATCTTGGTCGATGGTGGAAAAGGTCAGCTCCATGCTGCTTCAGAAGTGTTATCCAGCTTGGGTTTATCGATTCCAATTGCAGGATTAAAAAAGAATGCTAAACATAGCCTGGATGCACTTGTATTTAAAGATCAAATCATGCCTCTTTTAAGACAAAGTGAGCTCTATAAATTCTTGCTTAAACTCTCCGAAGAGGTTCACCGTTTCGCCATCACCTTCCATCGAGAAACACGCAAAAAGAAAGCTCAACAATCCATTTTGGATGATATTGAAGGTTTAGGCGAAAAACGAAAGAAGCTTTTATTAAGCCATTTTACGAGCATTGATCACATCAAAGAAGCAACCATTGAAGATATCAAAAAGCTTGGTATTCCCGAAGCGGTTGCTAAGCGCTTGAAAGAGGAACTGTTATGAGAAAAATCATCTATCACATCGATGCAAACCATCCTATTTTCTACATCATCTTAGAAGGTCGAAAGGTTGGTTTTTATCTTTCTAATCGTTTGTCGAAAATCTTTATGTCCTACCTTGATCAAGGCGTTTTAGTCGATTTTGAAATTCAGCCGAAAATGAAAAAAATAGGCAACATGTATTACTATCAGGTCGCCCATTTCAATCAAATTATACGTCTTAATCCGTATCAAATTCATTATGATTTGTTCCATCTTCGCGATGAGATGAAAAGTGTCCTCGATCAACATCGTTACTATTTGTTCATTGATTTTGAAATGACGATGCCTGGTTATCAACTTGAAACATTTCGACCTGAAATTATTCAAGTGGGTTATGTTTTAGCTCAAGCCCAGAAGGATGCAATTTTACAAGATGGGTATTATGTCCTACCCAAAGAGGATCGTATCTTATCCAAGAGAACTAAGCGTTTCTTAAAACTCGATGAAGCATCATTTTTTCAAGAAGCAGTTCCCTATGAAGTCTTTTATGACAAGTTAAAAGCTATCATGGATACCTATCATCCCAAACTTGTTGTATGGGGAAAAAATGATTTATCTGCCCTTCATGACTCCTTTATTCTGCATCAACAAACCAAATTAACCCAAGATGATGATTTCATTGATTTACTTAAATTGCATAAAGACTATTTTAATTTAAAAGATGACCTAGGACTTTTTAAAGCTTATCAAACCTATTACAATGTTGAATATGACCAATCCCATGATGCGAAAGATGATGCGATGGTCACCAAACTTGTGTTTGATGCGTTTCTCTCGTATATGTAAAAAAAAGGCACGCGAGTGCCTTTAACTTTTAAGATCGACCACCACAGGGATGACGAGTGGTTTGCGCTGTGTCAATTCGAAAATACGTTCATTCAAATGATCAATCACCGCTTGCTTTAAGTTGAGTTCATTAAACAACTTTTTACCTAATTCTTGTTGGGTGATTTTTTTTGCTTCATTAGCAAGCGATTGCGTGATCTCTTCATTACCTTTCATGTAGATGAATCCTCTGGATATAATCGTCGGATCATTGATCAATTTTTTACTTGTTGAATTGATTGAAAGAATGACTGCAAAAAGTCCTTCTTCAGATAACAATTTTCTTTCGCGAATGACGGTCGAACCGATATCGCCAATACCAGTCCCATCAATGTAAACTTCTCCTGCTGTGACACGTCCTGCTAAACGGATGGTATCATGCGTGATCGCAGCAACATCACCGTTATCCATAATTAAGATATTTTCGGGCTTGACACCACAATCCACAGCTAAATCACGATGTGTTTTCAACATGCGATGTTCGCCATGCATCGGAATGAACATTTTAGGACGAACGAGACTTAAGACAAGTTTTAAATCGTGTTGAGCACCGTGACCTGAGGTGTGCGTATCGGCTAATGGACCGTGCGTGATGACATCGACATCGAGTCTAAAAAGTTTATTAATGGTTCGATTGACCCCTTCTTGATTGCCAGGAATGGGAGATGAAGAGAAGATGACAGTATCCCCAGACATCGCTTTAATCTGACGGTGAGAGCCGTTTGCGATACGGGATAAAGCAGCAAGTGGTTCACCCTGTGAGCCGGTGACCAAAATGGTGAGTTCATTCGCTTTAAGCTTATTCAGTTCATCACCAGAAACGAGTGTATCTTTTGGTGTTTTGATATAACCAGTTTGCATACCAGCTTCAATCGCACGTTCCATCGAGCGACCAAAGACAGCAACTTTTCGGCCATTCATCACCGAGGCTTCGATGATTTGTTGAATGCGATACATGTTGGATGCAAACGTTGCGATAATGATACGTCCAGGAATACGCGAGAAAAGTTCGTTGATCGATTTACCAATCTTGGAATCGGATTGTATCAATTCATCGCGTTCAGCATTGGTGGAATCAGAGAGCATGCACAAGACACCTTCTGAACCAATCGCGGCTAATTTATCGTATTCTGCTGCAGGTCCAACCGGTGTGAAGTCAATTTTAAAATCACCCGTGTGAAATAAAATGCCTTGTGGGGTACGAAAAACGATACCAAACATGTCGGGAATCGAGTGATTCAATCGGATGAATGAAATTTCAACATCTTTAAATTGATATTTGTAATAACTTTTATACTCTTCAATTTTAGGTGGTTTAATATCTTGGTGTTCCATCAACTTGTATTCAATCAAATCGATGGCAATGCCTGCTGCATAAATTTTTGGAATTGTTATTTTCTTAAGTAGATAAGGAATACCGCCGATGTGGTCTTCGTGAGCATGTGTGACAAAAAGACCAACAATACGATCTTGATTTTCTAAAAGATACGTATAATCGGGAATAACATAATCGATACCAAGCAAATGCTCATCCGGGAAAAGGATGCCAGCATCGACGATAAAGATCTGATCTTCAATTTCATAAACGTAGGTATTTTTACCTACTTCACCGAGTCCACCTAAAGCAAAAATGCCGAGTTCACCGGTATTGAGTAACGGATTTTTCATAAAAACCCTCCAGCAGCGAATATTACATTATTAGTATATAATAAAACATCTTCGATTGGTAGTGTAAAGCACAATATGTTATAATTAATGATGAGGTAGATCATGAAAACAATCGTCTTTTTTGATGTTGACAACACGATGTACAACAACACAACCGGAAAAATCCCCGATCAAACCAAAAAGCTCCTCATCGAACTGTCTGTTAAAAAGGACCTCTTTTTAGGACTTGCTACAGGTCGTGGGATCACCAAACTTCACATCATTGATGACGTTTTACCACTCTTCACCTATAAAGTTTTATTGAATGGTGCCATTGTCATGAAAGGTGATGACATCATCTATGAGCGACCCATCGATCAACAAGATGTCATCGACGTGCTGAAGGTTATCGAGCAATCATCGTTTAATGTAGGCATGGTGGGTGCAGATGATGAAGCTGTTAATGCAGATAACGAAACCGTCCAAAATGGGATGACCTTGTTAAGAGGTATATATCCTAAGGTCGATCCATCTTTCTATCTCAACCATAAAATCTATCAGTTTTGGATGTTTTCCAATCAAGAACAGGCGTTAATCGAACTCGCTAAAAAACTTCCTCAATTCAAACTTTATCCATGGCATCATGGAGGTGCAGACTTTGTCTATCCCGATATTAATAAAGCATATGGCATCCAAAAAGCACTTGAACATGAAAAACCTTACCGTTTAATCTGTGTCGGTGATGGAGCCAACGATATTCAAATGATTGAGATCGCTGATGTCGGTATTGCTATGGATAATACACGCTTTTTAGAACTCAAAGAAAAAGCCGATCATGTGGCTCCACATATCATGGATGATCAGCTTTATGATTTTTTTAAATCGTTGAATCTGGTTTAGGTCTTAAACGGTCTTGAACATCGCGGATGATTTCTTTTGGAACATAAGGAGAGATGTCTGCATGATGAACGATGAGTTCTTTGATGGCAGATGATGACACAAAGTGATTGCGCGATGAAGGGAATAAAATCAAGGTTTCAATGTTTCTGTTTAGATTTCGATTAAACTGGAACAACATATATTCGTTTTCGTAATCAGCAATGTTTCGAAGCCCACGAATCATGAGATCGATATCATTTTTCTGAGCATAACGGACCACAAGGTCTGAGGTTGAAGTGACCACAAGATTTGGAATGTCTTCGGTGACACGCTTAATCATATCAATCCGTTCCTCGGTGGTGAATGTTGGTGTTTTCTTGTAATTATCAGCAACAACAACATGAAGTTCATCGACAAAACGAACAGCACGTCGAATGATGTCGAGATGACCAATTGTTAAAGGATCAAAGGTACCAGGATATACAGCTTTTTTCATAGTATTAACCTCATTTCATTTTTAGTATAACATGAGATAACAAAACATTTTATAAGGAGAGATTAAAAAATGAATGTTTACCGCAAGAACCTCATTGTCCAGCTCTTACTCTTCATCATCTTTATTGTGATGGGTGCATACACCATCGTTGAATTTTATTTACGTGCTGATTATCCATGGATCGGTTTTATCCTTCTTGGACTCTTACTTTCAGTCGGTGTGTATGGCTTTTATTTATACCGAAAACCTGATCAACGCGTATGTATCATCACTGAAAAAGAAATGCTCTATCTTCGCTATTTACTTTATGGCTATTTTATTGTCTACGTCATCGACATGATTTTACCTTCGATCATACAAACCATTAATCAAGGCATATTGACGCTCATCACCGGGATTCTTTTAATCTTGATTGCGATGGCTGGGACAATCATTCAACTTCGTGTTCTTAGAACCGGAAAGGGAAAGGAATGACAATCATGAAAACGATTCAACAGGTTTACACCTTAAAAAATGGGGTAAAAATGCCCAAAGTTGGTTTCGGGACATGGCAAATTCCCGATGGTGAAGTCTGTTTCACCGCTGTTTCTCAAGCGTTAAAGCATGGGTATCGTCATATTGATACCGCTGCTGCTTACCGCAATGAACGTTCGGTTGGAGAAGCCATTCGTGCATCAGGTTTGAAGCGTGAAGAAGTTTTTGTGACGTCTAAATTGCAGTCACACATCAAAAGCTATCAAGAAACATTGGATGCATTCGAAAAGACTTTACAAGAGCTCAACATGACTTATTTGGATCTCTACTTGATTCACGCACCATGGCCATGGAATGACATGGGAAAAGATTGCAAAGCGGGCAATATCCAAGCTTACAAAGCGATGGAAAAACTGTATCGTGAAGGCAAAATTAGAACGATTGGTGTGTCCAACTTTTCACCCGATGATCTCGATAACATCTTGAAACATTGTGAAATCATTCCACATGTGAATCAGATCAGTTTCTTCATCGGAAATAATCAACAAGAAACACATGAATACTGTGATGCAAAAGGCATTTTAGTGGAAGCATATTCACCGCTAGCTATCGGTTATGCGCTCTCCAATCAAACCATTCAAACCATGTCTCAAAAATACCATGTCACACCTGCACAACTGTGCATCCGTTACTGCATTGATAAGGGGACAGCACCACTTCCTAAATCGATTCATGAATCCAGAATTATCGAAAACACAGGGCTTGATTTTGAAATGAAGAAAGAAGATATTCAATTCTTGGATACGATCAAAGACGATCCGAGACGATGGAACTAAAAAAATGAGCGTCAGTTGATCAAACTGGCGCTTTTTTGTTATAACAGGTTCATGTTTTTTTGACATGTTTCACAATAACCATAGACTGTCATATCATGGTGCGTAATCTTGAAATGATGGTCTTTTGCGACATGCTCAGTCAAATGGTCGAGATGACATTCAATTTCATACATGGTTTGACATCCTAAGCATATCATATAATGGTGATGATCTTGACTGCTCACATAAAAGTATGATGTATTTTTCATCGTGCTTTTTGATAACACACCTTCACCGTAAAAAGTGTCCAATGTGCGGTAGACGGTGGATAAGTTCACGTTATCATCAGGCAACTTTTCATAGATCATCTCAGCACTCTGTGGCATATGTGATTTCTTTAAGACATCGAGAATCAATTTTCTTTGTTTTGTCATCCGCATGGTCATGTCCTCCAGAGGGGTTTCGTGATGAGCAAGCTTAACAAGACAAATGCGTAGATCACAACAATGGTTGAACCGACAGGTATTTCAAGGGGATGCGCAACGAAAATCCCAAGGATGACGATGATGAATGATGAGATCACACCGATAATCAACGTATTTTTAAAGCTTTTGGCTAACTGACTAGAAATCACTGATGGAAAAACGACGAGTGCCGATATCAGAAGTGTTCCAATCGTTCTTACACCGATGACGATGAAAAATGCGGTTAATCCTGAGAGTACATAACCTAAAAGTTGAACATTGATTTTACTGAATTTCGCATAATTGATATCATAGGTCATCAAAAAGAGTTTCCGATAAAACAAAATGACAAAGGTTGCAATAATCACGGTGATGATGATCGATAAAATCATTTCAGTTGGTGTAGCTGTAAAGATGTTACCGACCAACATGCTTTCGATGGATATATTAAACCCTCGACCTTTTTTGACCATGATAAGACCTATCGCAAAAGCAATCGAAGACACCAAACCGATGGCAGCATCACCATTGATCGTCTTCGTTGTTGAAAGATACTTGATGACAAGAGATGCAAGCATCACAAATGGGATGGCTATCCACAGTGGTTCACGCGAGAGAAGAATGCCTAAGATTATGCCTGCAAAACTGACATGAGCGAGTCCATCAGCAATCATTGCTTGTTGATTGAGAACCAAAAAAGGTGACAATAGAGCAGCTGATAGCGATAATGCAATCCCGATGATTAAAGCTTGTTGGATGAATCCATAACTCAAAAATTCAATCATGGTGATGCCCCCTATGCTCAAATGCATGGAATTCTTGATAAGTTCCAAAGAACTTTATCTTTTGATCGACATACATAACCAAACAATTGTCTTTGATGGCATCGGTTAAATCATGTGTCACATGAACGATCGTCATCTGGTTTTCTTTTTGTATTTCATCTAAAAAGAGATAAAACTTTTCACGAAAAGATGGATCAAGCGCGGATGTGGGTTCATCCAAGATGAGAAGATCCGGTTTTGATATGAGTGCTCTTATTAAGTATACACGCTGTTGTTGACCACCTGAAAGATAAGACATCGGAGCATGTTTTAAGTGTTTGATCTCCATTTTTTCAAGCCATTCATCAATCGCAAGACAATCGTTTTTACATGGTCTTAGTGTCTGTCTGGTTAATCCACTGTAGATGACTTCATGGACAGTCATGGGCATGTTCGTTATTGTATAAAGCTTTTGAGGGAGATAACCCATCGTTTTAGCATCGATTTGAATATGACCGCTAGTTGGCTTAAGTAAGCCGACAAGTGTGCGTACCAATGTGGTTTTACCACTCCCGTTGGGTCCCACGATGTGCAGAACATCACCGGGGTTTAAATGAAAGTGAACATCTTCTAAAACTTGAAATTTTCCAAAGTATACACTCACGTGTTGATAATCGATCATGATTGATTGAGTGCCCACATGATGGCTTCAATGTTATTTGAAAACAGATCGCTGTAGGTGACTCTATCCTCCATTTCTTGTTTGGTGATGTTATGGTATCCATGCAACACCTTCAGGGTTAGTTGGTAATTGGAACGTAGAAGTTCTGATTGAATTTGTAAAGCAGCTTTGGGTTGTACGAGTTCTTCAATGTAGAGAATGTTGGTGTTTGCTTGTCTTACCTGATTCGCAAATAAAATCAATTCTGAACTCGTCAAATCTGCATCAGGCTTAAAGCCCTCAAATAATGATACGATATTTAAGTGATAACGTTCGCCGAATAAAGATAAAGCATTATGTCCTGCAAAATAGATGGTTTTGTCGAGGTGACCATCTTGCATATAGGCATCAAATGACGCATGAAGTTCATCAATGGAGGTTTGATAGGCTAAGGCATTCGCACGATATTCAGTCTCATGTTGGGGATCAATCGCAATAATCTGATCGAGGATGGCATCGATCAATTGAATCGCGATTAAGGGGTCGACCCAATAGTGCAAATAGATATCATGATCATGATCATCATCTTCTAAAGCGGATGAAGATAATTCGTGATCGTGATCATGCTCAGTCGGATGATAATGTTCAGATAAATTCATCACCACCGTATCAGGACCAGCGATGGCTGCAGGATCTTTTATCCATTGATCGATATCTAAACTGGTGAAGATGAAGAGCTTCGAAGATTGAATGGCAACCAAGTCTCGACTTGTCACCTCATAACTATGGACTTCAGCACCAGGTGGAATGAGTAAACTGACGGACATTTTATCACCAACAATGTGTCGCGCAAAGTCATATTGTGGAAACATTGTTGTTACAATATCAGCTTTTTTCGAAGGGGTACATGCGGCGAGTATGATCAGTGTGATGATTGTGAATAATGAGAGTGCAATCTTTTTCATGTTATATCTCCTTTTGCGAATGATTTGCATTTACATTATAGCACAAGACCGTTTACTTGCAAACGATTCGCAAATAAATAGTGATAGAATATCAAAAAATAGCGATAAAATGAAGTGATTGATTGAACATTTTACAATTGTATGATAGAATAATTGTGAGAACTAGAGTGGGATGATGATTTCCACTCATTTTATTGAGGTCCGTATGAATTTTGAAAAATTAAAAGAAAAACTTAATCCTATTCTTGCAAAAAGTAACCTTTCGGTCTATTCGATTCGTATGAAGAGAGAATTTGGTGAGAAAATCGTTGAAATACTCATTGACACCGAAACGATGCCGATTGATGATCTTGAAAAGATACATCTTGAGTTTCAAGCAACGCTTACTGATGATGATCTCGATCCGGATTGCTATCTTGAACTATCATCATTAGGATTAGAACGTCCCCTTAAAACGAAAGAAGATGTATTGAAAGTTATCGGGCGATACATTTATTTAGAATCACCGAAATATCGAGGTTATGCGACACTTATGGCGTTCGAGGGTGACCTTATGACGCTTGAAGTGAGTGAAAAAGGGAAATTAAAACAGATAAACATTTCATTTGATGATGCGCGCAAAATGCGTACAGCTATCAAATTTTAGGAGGAATAACATGATTAGTAAAGAGTTTTTCAAAAACGTTGAGGCGGTTGCTGAAGAGCGTGAATTGACCCGTGAACAAGTGATGGAAGCATTTGTCCAAGGTATGATTGCAGGATGTAAAAAAGCACACGATGTGCGCTCATGTCGTGTCGAAATCAAAGAAGACAAAAATGAAATCAACGTCTTTAAACAGCATTTAATCGTTGAAGAATATTCGATTGATGCCGACAAGAATTATCAACAAATGTTGCTCGATGAAGCGAAACAAATCAATCCACGCATTAAGGTGGGCGATGTCCTTGAACAAAAGATTGATCCACGTGATTTTGGTCACTTCGCTGTTCGTGATTTTAAGAGCCGTTTGAATGAAACCTTAATCACCATGCAAAAAGAAAATCTCTATAAGCATTTCAAGAAATTCGAACATGAGATGATCAGTGCACGCGTGATCGATGTGACCGATGAACATTACCGTTTAGATATCGGTAAAGATTTGACCACACTTCTTCCCAAAAAGGAAGCACTTCCTAAAGATAATTTCCATGTAGGAGACTACGTGCGTGTCTATGTTTCAGATGTTGAAATGAAGACAAAATGGCCAAAGGTTTTTGTCAGCCGTTCACATCCCTCGTTGATTATCCGTCTTTTGGAAAGTTTTATTCCTGAAATTAAAGATGGTACGATTGAAGTCATGGGTATTTCAAGAGATCCAGGTGACCGTTCAAAAATCGGTGTGAAATCGAATGATCCCAAAGTGGATCCCATCGGTGCATGCGTCGGTGAAGGTGGATCACGTATTCGTGAAATCGTTAAAGCTTTATCGGATGAAAAGATTGACCTTTTCCGCTGGAGCGATAATGAAAAAGAATTGATTGCCAATGCTTTACAGCCTGCTCAGGTGATTGCTGTGACACGCGTCAATCCGAAAGAGAAAAATGCACTCGCCATTGTCCCAGACAATCAATTATCACTGGCCATTGGTAAATTAGGTCAAAACGTCAAACTGGCTGTTCAAGCATGTGGATGGTCTATCGACATCAAATCAGAAACCATGGCAAATGGTGAAGGTATTTTATATTAAGTTTTAAAGAGGTGATGGTATTGAATAAAGTGAAAAAAGTTCCCTTGAGAACATGTGTTGTCACCAAAGAGGTTTTACCCAAAAAACTTTTGGTACGCATCGCAGCAACTAAAGAAGGTGTCGTATCCATCGATTTACACGGTAAAGCTCCTGGTCGAGGTGCTTATTTGAAACTTGCTGAAGATGTCATTATTCTTGCTAAAAAGACCAAAGCTTTGGATCGAAAACTTGAAGTCACAGTTCCAGATCATATCTATGAAGAACTGCTCAAATTGATCCATGAATAATACCATAGGACT
>DIKN01000111.1 GCA_002424575.1 Acholeplasmataceae bacterium UBA5617
CGCGAGATCATGTTGTGTGCTTCATCGACTAAAATGAGCGGTTTAAAGTTGGTTTCATCAAAATAACGAATTAAATGGATACGAGGATCGAATGCGTAGTTGTAATCACAGATGATGACATCGACGTAATAAGACACATAAAGACTGAATTCAAAAGGGCAAACCATATGCTTACGCGCATAAGCTTCGACCGTTGCTCGATTCATTAATGTTTCGTGCTCGAAAATATCTTGCATGGCTGTGGTCAGACGATCAAAGAAACCGCGTGCAAAAGGACATTTCTCAGGATCACATTCTCTTTTCTCAAGAAAACAGGTCACATCTTTGGATGTAATCTCGAGTGTCTTCGTTTCCAATCCGGCTTCATGAAGCAATTCCATGGTGTCTAGAGCAACTTTCTTTCCTTGTGTTTTTGCTGAAAGATAGAAAATCTTTTGATTATCCTCCGAGAGTGATTTTAGTGTTGCAAAAAGTGAAGCCATGGTTTTGCCGATTCCGGTTGGTGCAATAGCAAACAATAAGTCGTCATCCTTCATGGTTTGATAGACCGCCTTCATCATTTCACGTTGTCCACGGCGATAACGCTCAAAAGGAAAATATAATTTCTCCAATGAACTGCGCTTTAAATCCATATGTGCATAGAGTTTCTCTAACCAAAGGCTATATCGTGCGATAGATTCCATGAAAAAAGGCTGCAATACGTCAATATCAAAAAAATACTCAAAATGACGAACTTGATAATCTGATAATTGGATGTAGGTGATTCGACCATGGATATCATCCATATTGTGGTTTTTTAAATACATATATGCATACATATTGAGTTGAGCAACATGCTCAGGATTCGGTAAAAAAGATTCACTAAAAATAGCGGTGCGTGTGGATTTGATTTCTTCAATCCAACGCTCACCATGAATCGTGATTAATCCATCCATACGACCCTGAAGTAACATCTCATAGTCATCATCTTGATGAAGAAATTGAATGGGAACTTCAGCATCATCGTGCTGTCCATATTTGCTTTGTACATATTGATGGGCTTTGATTCCTTCAAGTAACGATACATTTTGGAATGTCTCAGAAGAGAGATCACCGCTTGCGTAAAGGAAAGAAACCAATTCACCCACACCGACTCGATAACGTTTCATGATTGACCTCATTGATTAGTTTTATTATACGTCAAAATGCTTCATGTTTGAGGTATAGAACATCTGATGTGTAAGAAAACAAAAGCTTAAGGGATGATAATTGATCTTTTTGAGTTATCCTTAAAAGTGAAAAGAGTAGAAAGAAGGGATAACATGGAACAAAAACGTTTAACCAAAGGTCCTCTTTTAGATGCTAAAGGACATCTGATTGAAGCGGGTTATGCAACATCGCTTGTGAAAGATTATTACCGTGATATGGTCAAAGTTCGTGGTATGCGCATCAAGGAATGGGATTATTATTATCTAGGTAACGATCAATATGGCATTGCATTTACGGTTGCAGATAACAGTTACATGTGGTTAACCTCAACAACATTTTTCGACTTCAATCAACCTAAAGAAACGTCATCGACAAAGATGGGATGGTTTCCAAATGGTAAACTGCATCTCCCAAGAACGTCACAAAAAGGTGATGTGGTATTCAAAAGAAAGAAACAATCCTATGCATATACATTAAATGGAAATAAGCGTAACCTATCTATCTCTATTCAAGATTTTACCAAAGGTGTGAATTTGCAAGCCGAAATTCAACTTGAACCCACCATCAAAGACTCGATGGTCATTGTGACCCCCTTTGAAAAAAAGAA
Organism: Acholeplasmataceae bacterium UBA5617; assembly: GCA_002424575.1. Classification (GTDB taxonomy): domain Bacteria; phylum Bacillota_I; class Bacilli_A; order Acholeplasmatales; family Acholeplasmataceae; genus Peloplasma. Next base: position 1,796 of record DIKN01000111.1, read on the forward strand.
GCACTTTTACTACAATCAAAAAATCAATCTATTAAAAGCGAAAGGCTTTGTTAAGATTGGTGAAACAACGTATGATTTTAATAATACTTATGGAGTCCTTGATTGGGGTCGCGGCGTATGGACGTATAAGAATACGTGGTATTGGTCAAGCTTAAGTGGAGTCTATCAAAATAAGAAGATCGGTTTCAATCTAGGTTATGGTTTTGGTGATCCATCACAAGCAACCGAAAATATGCTCTTTTATGGTGACGAAACATTTAAATTTGATGATGTCACGTTTCACATCCCCATGAAAGATCAACGAGAAGACTTTTTAGCACCTTGGATCATCTGTGATGAGAAGAAAAACATCAATCTATCATTCACACCCATTCTCGATCGTCATAGTCATTCCAATGTTCTGATAATCAAATCTATTCAACACCAAGTGTTTGGAAGATTTACAGGAACCTTTAGACTACCCAATGGAAAACTCATCGAATTGAAAGACATGTTGGGCTTTGCTGAAAAAGTGGTCAATCATTGGTAGTTTTTAAAATTCTAAATGCATGAGATTTTCATTTGGCTTTCATCAAGGGATACCCTATGATAAAGCCATTTCTTTTTATTCTTTGATGTAAGCGTGATACGAAGTATCAAAAGCGAAAGATTTTTTCGCTTCACATAATGAAGTTTCGTTGTTGAAATCACACCTTAAATGGTTTATAATACACGTAAACCGTTTCGTCTGGGACGTTCGGTAGGGGAATAAAAATAAAGAAGGAAAAGGGGAATTTTTTTATGAACGTTATCAAACGAAATGGGACCAAAGAACCCTTTGACCTGCATAAGATTGCTGCTGCTATGCAGAAATCGTATCGCAGTGTAGGTTTGACATTCACGGACGAGGAATGTCTCAAGCAGGCACAAGAAATCACCAAGGCTTATGCAAAGAATGAAGATGTCGCGATTGAAACCATTCAGGACGATGTTGAATTGTACTTGATGAAAAAGAAGTATTACGAAGCGGCACGTTCTTATATCAAATACCGTGAAAAACAAAAAACAGATCGGGAAAACCCATGGGGAGATAATGATGAACGCCAAGATTTGATCTTAAAGAAATACTTGATCAATGGCGAAGATAAGAAAGATTTTATCAAGCGTATAGCTTTTGGTAAGTCCTCCTTGGAAAAGATTTTTAGACGTAAAGAAGCTATTTTTGGCGGAAGAAATCTCTATGCAATCGGTCGTGATGGCAACATCACGGGCTCGAACTGCTATGTCGTTCAAGATCCAGAAGATAGTTTAGAAAGTATTTATCGTGTTGACTATCAAATTGCAAGAACCTATTCTTATGGTGGCGGTCAGGGTATGAACTTATCCAAGATTCGTCCAAAGGGTGCAAAAGTTAATAACTCTTCAAACACCACACCAGGTGTCATGGTTTTTGCTGAAAAATATTCTCATACAACATTAAACACACAACAGGATAATCGCCGCGGTGCGTTGATGCTTGTATTAAACATTGATCATCCAGATATCATTGATTTCATAACAACGAAACTTGATTTATCAAAAGTCAATGGAGCAAATATTTCGATTTCCATCACCGACGCCTTCATGAAGGCTGTTGAAAACAATGAGACTTGGGTGATGAAGTTTGAAACACCCTATGAAATTATCGAAAAAAAGATTAACGCACGTGATTTATTAAAACTTGTGGGTTATGCTGCACACACCATGGGTGATCCAGGTGTCATCTTCATTGACCATATGAATGATTATCATTTCTTATCAGAATATGATGATGTTCGTTTCACAGCCACGAACCCTTGTGGCGAACAGCCACTCATGCCCCATGGATCATGTAACCTTGGTAGCATCAACTTGAATGCTTTTGTGAGAAATGCTTTTTTAGAAAATGCATTCTATGATTGGGAACGTTTTGATTTTGTCGTCTCAGAAATGATTGTTGCACTTGATGATTTGCTCACCATGTTAGGTGATCGTCATGCACTTCCAGAACAAAGAGAACACGTGAAACAATATCGTGAAGTTGGACTAGGTGTCATGGGTTTAGCAGACTTAGCACTTTCCATGAGACTTCCTTATGGTAGCCCAGAATTCTTAACCTTCCTTGATCAATTGATGCGTCGCATGCTCAATTCAGCAGCAAAAGCATCAGCACTCAATGCCAAAGAACTCGGTGCATTCCCTCGTTTTGATTATGAAAAAATCTCAAAATCGACATTCTATCAAACCGCTATTGACCCAGATACAGATGCACTCATTAAACAATATGGCATGCGAAACTCGAGATTGTTATCGATTGCACCTACGGGATCCATTTCCAATATCCTCGGTGTAAGTGGCGGTGTGGAGCCATTCTTCCAAATCAACTATACACGTCGCATTGTCTCCATGTTTGAAGAAGAAAAGACCATTACTATTTGGGAAAAGACGCCGCTCGCATTAGCGAAGGCTATGGGTGTAACACCTGAGCAACTTCCTGAATGGGCATTGATCACATCACAAAATATTTCCTTCATGGACCGCGCACAGG
>DIKN01000089.1 GCA_002424575.1 Acholeplasmataceae bacterium UBA5617
GGTTTAGCTTTACCGACAAGTGCGTTTAAGTTTGCACCATCGTAATAGAGAAGACCACCTGCTTCATGCACCAAGCGTGCAATCTCTGTGATGTCTTTTTCAAAAACACCTGCTGTGTTTGGGTTTGTTAACATGAGTCCCGCGGTTTCATCGCTTAAGACAGCCTTGAGTGCTTCGAGATTCACCGTTCCATCGGGATTCGATTTGATTTCAATGGTCTCAAAACCACAAACGGTTGCTGATGCAGGATTTGTGCCATGTGCAGAATCAGGGATGATGATCTTGTCACGTTTAAAATCGCGGTTCTTTTCATGATAAGCTTTAATAATCATCAATCCTGCAAGTTCACCGTGTGCACCTGCAAAAGGATTTAGGGAATAAGCTTTTAAGCCTGATATTTCAGAAAGCATGTTCTGTAGATCATAGTAGATCTTCAGTAAACCTTGAATGGTTTGTGCGGGTTGAAGAGGATGGATGTTTGCAAATCCGGGAAGTGTTGCAAGTTCATCGTTGATCTTTGGATTGTACTTCATCGTACATGAACCAAGAGGATAGAATCCATTTTCAACACCAAAATTCTTTTGGCTCACATTGGTGAAATGTCTGACGACATCAAGTTCTGAAACTTCGGGTAGATCTGCTTTCGTGTTTCGCAAGAGGTGAGTGGGTATAGCAACCTCAGGAAGTTTTCGCTCTTCAATGTTATAACCTATCCGGTCTTTTTTCGAGAGTTCAAAGATTAATGTATTGTAGTATTTCATGCGAGGTTCACCACCAATTCGACGAGTCGATCCATCTCTTCGATGGTTCTCTTTTCAGTGACAGCAAAAAGAAGTTTACCTTCACCTAAGTGAAGTGGTCCTAAAATACCTTTCTTTAAACAAGCTTGTTCAAACGCATTCACATCAAATTTTGCCTTTAGAACAAATTCTTTGAAAAAGGGTTGATCAAATAAAACATCGAATTTCTTCGTTTGAAGAAGTTTGTGATAAAGATAATGTGCACCCTTCATCGATTCATTGGCAACCTTAATCGAGCCTTCTTTACCCATCGCAGATAAATAGACGGTCACTGCAAGTGCCATTAAGGATTGGTTAGAACAAATGTTTGAGTTAGCTTTTGCGCGACGAATGTGTTGTTCACGTGCCTGAAGCGTCAGCACAAAAGCACGCTTTCCATCGACATCCGTGGTGAGGCCACAAATTCGACCGGGCATTTTACGCACATATTTCATCTTGGTTGCTAAATAACCTAAATATGCACCACCAAAGGAGAGTGGAAGACCTAATGATTGAAGGTCACCACATGCGATGTCAGCATCGTATTCACCTTGTGTTTTAACAAGATTTAACGCTTGACCTTCGCTGTTGATGATGAAAAGCCCACCCGCTTGGTGGATCACATCTGCAAATCCACTTAAGTCTTCAATGATGCCGTAGTAGTTTGGATTTTGTACGATAAGTCCCATTTTAGAAGCGATTAAGCGTTCAACAGCTTCTAAATCTGTTTGTCCGTTTTTCATGGGGACAATCATCACTTTTAAATTCCGATAATGCGCATAAGTCTTAATGACATCAATGGTGCGTGGATTCATCGTTTCAGAGACTAAAATCGTATCCATCTCGGTCTGAGCGTGTGCCATAAACATGGCTTCAGCGGTAGCGGTTGAACCATCATACATCGACGCATTTGAAACATCCATGCCGGTCAGTTCACACACCATGGTTTGGTATTCAAAAATGTATTGGAGGGTTCCTTGTGCAACCTCAGGTTGATAAGGTGTATACGATGTTAAAAACTCTTGACGACTCATGATCGCTTTGACGATGGATGGCGTGTAATGATCATACGCTCCAGCTCCACGGAAAATGATCAGTTCCTGGTTCTGATTGGCCAGGTTTTTCATATGTTTCGTTAACGCTTCATCCGACAGCTGATGAGGGATGTTGTAGGGTTTTGTTAAACGAAGCTTTTTCGGTATTGAAGAGAAGAGATCATCTGTGGTCGAAGCACCGGTGACCTTGAGCATCGCTTCAATATCTTCCCTGGTATGAGGTAGATATTTATGCATACTTATTCCTCACAAAGGGGTTGATAATCTTTCGCATTTAATAATGTTTTTAATTCTGCTTCATTGGAGAGTTCAAGTTTAACAATCCATGCTCCATAGGGATCATCATTTAGCATTTCTGGTGAACCTTCGAGCGCTTTATTGACATCAAGAATTTTGCCAGATACAGGAGTATAAACGTCAGAAGCAGCTTTTACTGATTCAACGGCACCCATAGCATCACCCTTTTTAAACAATGCTCCAATTTTTGGTAATTCAATAAAAACGACAGAACCTAGTGCATGTTGAGCGTGGTCAGAGATACCGATCCAAGCATTTTTCCCTTCAACCTTCACCCATTCATGGCTTTCACTATAGAGTAAGCCTTCTTTGACATTCATGTGTAAATCCTCCTATTTGTTATATTTCTTAGTGTAAAATTTGCGATTACGAACTTTAGCAGGGACTTTGTTATTTCTGATTTGAACAAACAGTTCAGTACCTATTTCTGAGTACGCGATATCGATCAGTGCACAGGCAACAGGCGTTGTGAGTGTGGGGAGTAAGTAACCTGTTGTGACAACACCAATCACGTGATCATCTTTTAAAACGGGATATCCGTGACGAGGTATGTTTCGCTCTAAGAGTTCAATACCCACAACTTTGCGAGTGGGATGTTCTTTATAGGCAACCAGTGCATCACGGCCTATAAAATCCTTCTCAAGTTTAACTGCAAAGTTTAAACCTGCTTCAACAGGGTTAATGGTATCACTAATTTCATGACCATAGAGTGGGAGATTGGCTTCAAAGCGCAATGTATCACGGGCACCAAGTCCACAAGGTATAACACCGATGGCAATCGCCTTATCCCAAATGTCGCGAATGAATTCAGGTTTCCCATACACTTCAAAACCATCTTCACCGGTATAACCTGTCCGCGAGAAAATGACATGACCAGAACCATATGGTATGACCTTGTAGGTCATGAAACCTAGATCTTGACCGGTTTCCCCCATGATTTCATGAATGTGTTCTTTAACAAGAGGACCTTGAATAGCAACTTGTCCAAACTCATCAGATAAGTTTCGAACCGCAACATCAAATGCTTTTGATTGCAGTTCAACCCAAGCAAAGTCTTTATCGATATTACCTGCATTGACAACGAGCAATATCTTTTGTGCGTTGATGACATAAACAAGCAAATCATCGACGACAAATCCTTTTTCATCACACATCAAACTATACGTCACTTTGGTGACATCTTCCGTGATCATATTGGTCACTAAACGGTTGACAAAGGATAGTGCTTCTTTGCCTTCAACTAAAAATTCACCCATGTGTGAAACATCAAAAATGCCCATACCGGTACGCACAGCGAGGTGTTCCTCACCGATACCCGCATAGGACACTGGCATATGAAAACCAGCATATTCAATCATTTTTGCGTTCAACGCCAGGTGTTTATCATGTAGAACTGTTTCTTTCATAGTGTTCTCCTAAAAGCGTTTTCTATACTCATTATACACCAAGTTTTTTGTTTTCAATCGCAAATGCCGATGAGGTTGTTTTATTTTAATAAAATAAAGAGTTTCATGAAAGTTTATGTAAAAATGTGTGGATATAGGCTGTTGTCATGTAAATAAAATGTCAAGAAGATTGACATCTTTCTCTGGGATGATATAATATAGATGATTATCAATATAGATAACCATCAATAGAGGTGCCAGATGAACAAAGAAATGACGAAAATTTTTAAAGCTTTATCGGATGAGAATCGGTTAAAAATCATTGAACTATTGCTAAAAGGAGAATTATGTGGATGTATGTTGATTGATAAATTGAACATCCAACAACCTACACTATCCTACCATTTGCGCATCTTAACAGAAGCCGGTCTTACCACATCGTTTCGTGAAGGCAATATGATCAAGTATCATGTCGATATAGAAGTGATTGATCGTGTGATGAAATTTCTTGACAGTTATCATCATGTGGATCCAACGTGTCATATATGAAAAACATACTCTCGTGGGTTAATGATGCGTTCTTAAAGATGACGTGGTTAGAAAATGCTGTCAACTGGTTTTTCACTGAAGTTATCAATCTTGAATCCGATACGCAACTCTATAAAGGTTTAACATTCTTTTTCTATGACATAATCAAAATATTCATCTTACTTATTGTACTCATCTTCATCGCTTCTTATCTTCAATCCTTTTTTACAGCAGAAAAAACAAGAAAGATATTGCAATCAAAAAAAGGACTTGGGGCGAATGCGATTGGTGCTTTGTTAGGTACAGTGACTCCTTTTTGTTCATGTTCATCCATCCCTATTTTTATTGGATTTACAAAGGCGGGATTACCCGTAGGTGTTACTTTTTCATTTCTAATTTCATCACCTCTTGTTGATTTAGCATCCCTTATTCTTCTAGCAAGTCTATTCAATTGGTCTATTGCAGCGATCTATGTTGGACTAGGTGTCGTCATCGCGATTTTAGGTGGTGCATTGATCAGTTACCTCAAGATGGACCAGTATGTTGCAGATTTTATTAAGTCGGATCAACCCTCTGATGTGATGATGTGTGCAGAACCAACGTTAACAAAAAAAGAACGCGTGCGTTATGCTATCGAACAAGTCAAAGAGATCATCAGCCGTGTTTGGTTATACATCATCATTGGTGTTTCGATTGGCGCATTCATTCACGGTTTTATACCGGAAGCTTGGGTTCTCGCAGTCTTAGGTGATGATAATCCTTTCTCTGTGATCATTGCAACTATCGTTGGTGTTCCGATGTATGCAGACATCTTTGGAACACTTCCAATCGCAGAAGCTCTCATCTTAAAGGGTGTTGGATTAGGCACCGTGCTTGCATTTATGATGGCGGTAACCGCGTTATCTTTGCCATCGATGATCATGATTCAAAAAGTGGTAAAACCCAAACTCTTTTTCACGTATCTCAGCATTGTCATCGCAGGTATCATTCTCGTAGGTTATATCATGAACGCTACGAGTCATTTATGGATATAGGAGGAAAAATTCAATGATTATTCAAGTAGTAGGTTCTGGATGTAGCAATTGCAAAAAGCTTTTAGAGTTGACACAAGAAGCAGTAAAGGTGCTCAATGTCAAAGCCGATGTTGTCTATGTAACAGACTTAGTCGACATTGCTAAAACAGGTTTACTTCGCACACCAGGTTTGATTATTAATGGTCGAATCGTCAGTTATGGACGAGTTCCCCAACTCGATGAGATTAAATCTTGGATCAGACAAGCTTAGGAGGGATGTTGTGAACATCAGTTTCTTTGAAAAATATCTAACGGGTTTTGTGCTGATCTGCATGGCCATCGGTGTAGCGATTGGGTTATGGATTCCAGCCATCCCCGATGTCCTTAGACAATTTGAGATTGCTAGCGTCAATATACCGATTGGCATTCTGATCTGGTTGATGATCTATCCCATGATGCTTAAGATTGATTTTTCATCGGTTAAACGTGTGGGTCAAAATCCTAAAGGTCTTTACCTGACATGGGTCGTCAATTGGTTGATAAAACCGTTTACCATGTTTGTGATCGCAAGTTTATTCTTTGGTATTCTTTTTAAGAATATCATCCCCGAAAACTTGCAACAAGATTACTTAGCAGGTGCTGTTTTGCTCGGTGCTGCACCGTGTACCGCTATGGTCTTTGTGTGGAGTAGTTTAACGCGTGGGAATCCAGCTTATACGCTCGTTCAAGTCGCAACCAACGACTTAATCATCTTAGTGCTCTTCGTTCCTATTGTGGGATTGCTGTTGGGTATTGGTGGCATTACTGTTCCATGGTTAACGCTTTTCTTGTCAGTCTTTCTTTTTGTGGTAGTTCCATTAGCGCTTGCATCACTGACAAGATCGTTGGTTATCCGGAAAAAGGGAATTGCATATTATAATGATATCTTCATCAAAAAATTCTCAAAACTTACCATTTCTGGATTACTGTTAACCCTTATATTAATCTTTTCATTACAAGCAGAACTCATTTGGAATAACCCACTTCATATCGTGTTAATCAGTATACCCTTGATCATTCAAACCTTTTTGATTTTCTTCATTGCTTATGGAGGAGCAAAATGGCTTAAACTCAGTCATGATGTTGCTGCTCCTGCTGGTATGATTGGTGCAAGTAATTTCTTTGAACTTGCAGTTGCAGTCGCGGTTGCTATCTTCCCGTTCAATCCGGGGGTTGCACTAGCGACCATCGTTGGTGTTTTGGTTGAAGTTCCTGTTATGCTCATTTTAGTTAAAATTGCAAATAAAACAAAAAATTGGTTTCCCAAAGGAGAGATGAACCATGAATAAAGTCCGAGTTGCTTATGTATGCGTCCACAACAGCTGTAGAAGCCAAATGGCAGAAGCCATCACCAAAGCGTTAGAACCTGAATTCTTTGAAGCGTATAGCGGTGGTACAGAAACAAAACCTAAGATTAATCAAGATGCTGTTCGCACGATTAAAAAGCTCTATGATGTTGACATGAATCAAACACAACATTCCAAACTTATCGATGATCTTCCCCAAGAATTTGATGTGCTCGTCACGATGGGATGCAACGTGGAATGCCCCTTTATTCCGTGTAAACATCGCGAAGACTGGGGTCTTGATGATCCAACCGGACAACCTGATGAGGTCTTTTTACAGACAGCAGAGACCATTAAAGAAAAAATGCTTTCATTGAAAGCACGCATTGTATCAGGTGAAATCGACTTATCATAAAAAAAGGCCGCTGGCCTTTTTACATATTCATCATTAAAATCATGACGGAGTAGCTTGCGATGAGCGATATCACGTTCGCAACCAACGCATAGAGCATCGCACGATTTTTGGAACGTTCTGTCAAATAGAATCGATAAATAATGATTTCACTCAAGAAAATCATGGCTTCACCCACGATAAGCACAAAGAGTTCACCGATGACTGGGTAGACAAAATACTTCGCAGCAAACATAAATCCCGTCAAAACAAGCTGGGTGACCAAATTGACAACAACGACCAATGAGAAACTTTTACGCTTGATATAGCCAAAGAGAAAAAGCACAATGATTTCAATAAAGACAGTACCGATGATGCGTAAGGCCAATTCTAACGACATCGTACGTAAAGGGAAAAT
>DIKN01000123.1 GCA_002424575.1 Acholeplasmataceae bacterium UBA5617
TGGGTGATCGAACAGGTCAAACCGTTTATTGATTCGCATTATCGAACTTATCCTGACTATGATCACACATGGATTGGGGGTAGCTCGATGGGAGCCTATATCTCCGCTTACATGGCAACGACTTATCCTCATGTATTCAAGCACGTCGGTATTTTCTCGCTTGCTTCATGGTTTAATGAGCCAGCATTTCTTAGCCACATCGACAACTTGAAAATTGAACGTGATCAAACTTTTTTCATCTCAGTGGGTCGTAAAGAGTCATCCTTGGTTGATGATCTAGAAAATAAGCATTATATTCAAAACAGCAAAAACCTTGTCCAACTGCTTCAACAAAAAGGCATTCAAAGGATTTCATACATCGAAACCGATGATACACATCATGAATTGGCATGGCGAAAGATGTTTGCTGAATGGATCAAATGGACGACTTAACTAAAAACACATCGGCGATGTGTTTTTTTATAGCCATGCAAGAACTTTTTGAATATAGGCATCCCAAAATGCCCAATCGTGAACACCAGGTGATTCCATATACGTGTGTTGAACACCCTTTTGATTGAGAAAATCGTGAAACTTTACATTATCTTGATATAAGAAATCTTCTGTGCCACATCCCATAAAAAGTTCGGGTAGTTTGACAAAATGAGATAGGTGAAGTTGAACCAAATGCCGTAAATCAATTGGAGTCCCCTGTGTCGGTTTTACACCAAATACGCTATTAAACCACACATTTCTGGGTTGTTCATTGGCGAGTCGTCTGATTTCCTCAATATCGAGTGCCCCTGATAAACTGGCTGCTTTACTGAATCTTTCTGGATATGTCAACGCCACCTTAAAGGCACCATATCCTCCCATGGATAATCCACAGACATATGAATCTTCGCGCTTATCAGAGATTGGAAACAGATTGGACATCAGTTCAGGCAATTCTTTTGCAACATAGGTGAAATAATTCATACCAGTGGGAGTATCCATGTAATAACTGTTATTGACTGCAGGCATCACAATGGCTAAACGATAAGCCCAAGCATAGCGCTCGAGTGACGTGTATCGTGTCCAATCGGTATGATCACCAATGTAACCATGGTAGAGATAAAGTACTTTTAAGCGTTCATTTTTTTTCACATCTTGAGGTAACAAAATATTGACTGTTGTGTTTAAATCCAGTGCATTTGAACGCACATGCAATGTCATAAAAGCCATGATAAGGCCCTCCTTGGGTTTGTTCTTATTATAGCATGTACCTAACAAAAAAAGAAGAGTCCTAATGTCTGGGGGGGATGTCGACATTAGGACCAATTCATGAGTCTCACCACACAAAAGGTGGGTGAAACACTTGTATTATATATGAATAAAATGGGGTTGTCAATTAAAAATATTACGTTTTTTTGACTTAAGTAAAACTTAAGATTTGAACTATTTTTTACATAATTTATGTGCTAAAAATGATGAATAATTCTTAATCAATCGCATTCGATTGATAGATTTGATACGATCGTATGCACCATTCCATCACCAATGACATGAGGATTAATATGATCGTCCATGCGAAAACAATGGCGTAATCTAGATGTGTTTTCGCGAGATAAATGGCTTGACCCATGGAGCGCTCCGTTTGCGCCAAATATTCCGCCATGACCATGACTTTAAGACCTAACCCAAATGACTGCAAACACGCGAGGATGATGTAGGGTTTAATCAAGGGTAAGTAAAGATGTTTGAGTGCGAGTTTCCAATCATGTGCTTCGAGGTGATAGACATCAATATAACTCGAGTCGATGTTGTGAATTCCTTCTTCTGTAGCTTGGTAAATCAGAGGAAATACCATGAAAAAAGTGATGGCATAGGGTGTGATTTTATTCCCTAATACAATTAATAGAATCACAACAATAGAGATGACAGGAACCGTACGCAAGATGGTGACGTAGGGTTTCATGACGGTTGATGCAGGTCTGTTTAACCCAGCAAGCGCACCTAATAAAATACCGAGAATAGCTGATGATACGACAGCTACAATTAAGCGAACAAAGGATAGTCCCATGATTGCGAAGGAACTACCCGTAGTCGCTATGTTAAACAATGCCATCATGACATCACCGGGAGATGGCAAAATAAGAGGATGATTAACAGCATAAAAAGCAATCAACCAGATCATTAGAATCGATAGGATCGATGATAGCATCCATACCTTTTTCACGATATATCACTCCAATAGAACCCATCTTCTGGCAGATATCCTCCGATGAGTTGTGGATTAAACGATAAAATGATGGATAAATAGAAGTTACATGATTCTTTTGCATCACTGGCACGTTCAAATGCTAGATGACTTCCAAGAATAGCGTTTGATAAAACGGTCTTATCCTCTGCAAGATGGGCATCTAAGCCAGCTTCTAAGACATCATCTGTTCGACTATTAACCCATAAGATGGATGCGTTGACATCATCAAGAAGGGTTAAAATTTGATGATTTGATAGATTAGACCTTACAAAAAGCGATGCTTGTGGGTAACTTGATCGTCCATGATACTGTTCATAAAGTTCTTGACAGTCAATCGATTGTGTTGCAGGAATCAGTTGTTTTAGGATAGAAAGATGAGGTTCTGCGACAAGTACAATTTGTGTGGGGTCATAGATGTAAAGGCTTGCTGCTGCCGCAACAGAATCAACATATGTCAAACTTGCATCGATGTTATAAATATCAAGAAGGTGCTTAAGGATAATATCTGACGTTTGATTTTGACCAAAAACAATAATGTTCTTTTCATTCAAAGATGCGATGCTAAGCGAAGTGAAACCCGTAGATACGAGGTGATAATTACCCCATACAAGCGTCGCTGCAAGCAGATAACTCGGTTTTGCTTGGTATAACTTAGCACCCAAATTTGTGGGTGCAACAATAGCATCATGCGACATCGAACCAAAAGCAGCAACTAATGGATCAGCACCGAGGACGATTTCGATATCATACTGACTATGATCAAGACCCAGGAGAGCAAGCTGAGGACTTCCCTGAGGAACCATAATCGACAAGTTTGTAGACGGCTTGCAGCCATAGAGCATGAAAACCAGTAAGAAGATGATGACTTTCTTCATCATGCTTTTACTCAAAAAATTTTAGCATAAGCTTCACGCTTATGGTAATGCGTATGAAGCAATTTATGAGATAAATGAGAATTAGGGGATCCTAAAAATTGATCATATAAAGCCTTAACAAAGGGATTTTCGTGTGATTTGCGTAGAGGTGCATCGTGATCAATTTGGTAGAGTACATTGGCACGCAGTGCACGTATATCAATCTTTTCAGCAATCTTTGCTTGAACGATAGGTTGACCACCACCATTGATGCAACCACCTGTACAACCCATGATTTCAACAAAGTGATATTTCTTTTCATTCTTTTTCATGTCATCGATGAATTTACCAATAGCATATCCACCGTGAACAACTGCAACCCTAACAGGGGTACCCGCAATCATATAAGTTGCTTCTTTGATGTCTTGATTTCCACGAAGTTCTTTAAAATCAATCGGTGTTGGATGTTCTTCGAGGACTTCTGTCACTGTTCTTAAAGCAGCTTCCATAACCCCACCTGTTGCTCCAAAAATGTTTCCAGCACCCGTATAAGAGGCTAGCATACCAAACGGTTGCATGGGCTCTAAAGATTTAAAATCAATTTTGCGACGTCTGATAAGGCGAGCAAGTTCGCGTGTTGTCAACACGATATCAACATCTTTGTATCCATCACGACCCATGTCATCCCGACGCGCTTCTTCTTTCTTTGCAATACACGGCATGATTGAAACGGAGACAATGTTTTTAGGATCGAGTTTAAGTTCTTTGGCATAATATGTTTTAATCAGTGCTCCTGCCATCTGTTGAGGTGACTTACAGGACGATAGATTGGGGATCAAATCAGCATGATAGAGTTCGAGATAATTGACCCAACCTGGAGAACAGGATGTCAACATGGGGAATGGTCCACCCTTTTTAAGCCGTTCGATGAATTCAGTTCCTTCTTCTAAAATGGTTAAATCAGCAGTGAAATTGGTATCCATGATTTCATCGATACCCAATTTTTTGAGCGCAGCAAACATCTGTCCTTCAACATTGGTTCCTATCGGATAACCGAATTCTTCACCCAGGGTTGCACGAATGGAAGGTGCGACCTGAACAATAACGGTCTTTCTTGGATCACGTAAGGCAGTTTCTAGTAATCGAATGTCATCTTTTTCACGCAGTGCACCGGTTGGACAAGCTTGAATACACTTCCCACAGTAGATGCATCCAGCATCTTCCATATGATGAAAGAGCGCAGGTCCAACATATGTTTCAGAACCGCGTTGATTATAGTTTAAAATACCAAGTCCAGTAAATTTTTCACATGCAGACACACAACGTCCACATAAAATACATTTACTGCTATCCACGGTGATCACACCTGATGTGTCTGAAAAATAGCATGGTGCATCATGTGAACCGTAGAGATGTGTGAGCTCATTTTCAACGGAATATTCGCGAAGTAAGTCAAGAAATTCACAATTGTTTTCACGTGAACAGTTAAAGCATTCAAAATGATGTTTATGTGCAAGAAGTTCAAGATTCATCGTGACTGCTTCAAATACATCGTTATCATCGGTGATCACATTCATGCCTTCTTCAACCATGGTACGACATGCAGGCTTTAGATTCTTCTGATTGTTAATTTTTACAGAACACACACGGCAATTGCCTTCTTCGTGGATACCTTCAAAATAGCACAAACGTGGAATATGAATACCGTTGGCTTCTGCAGCTTTGAGGATGGTTTGATGAGATTGTGCAACAACGGGTGTACCGTTAATGACTAAATGGATATCTTTTGTCATAATCGATTCTCCTCATGAATGGCGATACTTGAAATAGCTCCCACTGGACATGCTTTCTTGCATGCACCACATCGGATACAAAGTTCAAGATCAATGATATGCTTTTGTCTCGGCCAACCTGTAATCGCATTGGTGGGACAGTTTTTCGCACACTTCGTACAACCGATGCAATGATCATCGATCACAAAGTGTGTTAGATCACGACATACACCTGCTGGACATACTTTATCGATGACGTGAGCTTCATATTCGTGTCTAAAATGTTTAAGCGTTGAAAGCACAGGATTCGGCGCTGTTTGACCTAAACCACACAGTGATGTTTCTTGAATCATATGCGCGAGACGTTCAAGTTCATCGATGTCTTCTAATGTTCCAAATCCACCACATATACGATCAAGAATCACTTTCATTTGTTTGGTGCCTTCTCGACAAGGTGTGCATTTGCCACACGATTCATCCACGGTGAAATCAAGATAAAAACGTGCGACATCAACCATACAGTTATCTTCATCCATAATAATCATGCCACCTGAACCCATCATGGATCCAAGCGCTGTTAAGTTTTCAAATTCAATCGGGGTATCCAAATCTTTCTCGGTGATGCATCCTCCCGATGGACCTCCGGTTTGAACAGCTTTAAATTTGCGTTTATTGGGAATACCACCACCGATATCAAAAATGACTTCGCGGAGTGTTGTCCCCATAGGCACTTCAACGAGACCCGTATTAACAATCTTTCCTCCAAGTGCGAACACTTTTGTTCCCGGAGATTTTTCAGTCCCAATGGATCTAAACCAATCTGCACCTTTTAAGTAAATGACAGGAACGTTAGCGAACGTTTCAACGTTGTTGACGTTCGTTGGTTTTCCCCAAAGACCTTTGACAGCTGGAAAAGGAGGTTTTAAGCGAGGCATACCGCGGTAACCTTCAATCGAAGCAATAAGTGCTGTTTCTTCACCACACACAAATGCACCTGCACCCAAACGAAGATCGATATCAAAACTAAAATCTGTTCCAAATAGGTTTGAGCCTAACAATTGATATTCTCGCGCTTGATTAATCGCCATTTTTAACCGTTCAACAGCAACAGGATATTCAGCACGCACGTAAATATAACCTTGATTTGCTCCAATCGCGTAGCCACAAATCGCCATCGCTTCAAGAACAGAATGAGGATCACCTTCGAGAACTGCACGATCCATAAATGCGCCTGGATCACCTTCATCGGCATTACAAATGACATATTTTTGTTCGGAAGGTGTATTATGTGCAAACTGCCATTTTTTACCTGTTGAGAATCCTCCACCACCTCGACCACGAAGACCGGATTTAATCATCACATCGATGGTTTCTTGAGGAGTCATCGTTTTGAGCACTTTGGCGAGTGCCATGTAGCCATCTTTTGCAATATATTCATTGATATCAAGGGGGTTGATGTTGCCACAATTTCTTAAAGCTATACGTCTTTGTTTTGAATAAAACTTCAGTTGACTGATATTTTTAATCTGTTTTTTATCTATAGGATCTTTAATCATCAAGCGTTCAACGGGTCGTCCTTTTAAAAGATGTTCTTGACAGATCACTTCAACATCATCCAATGTAACATGGGAATAAAATGTTTCATCCGGATAGACAATGACAACCGGTCCTTTTTCACACAGACCAAAACAACCCGTCAGAACAAGTCCAACTTCGTCATGGATACTCATGTTTAATAAAACATTCTCGAATGTATCTTTAATCTCTTTTGATTTTGAACTCATGCAACCTGTGCCACCACAGATCAATACCTGACTACGTTCTAACATCATCTCACCTAACTCTTTCGATTAGCCAATAAATATTTTTGAATTGGCTGATTATGCACCAAATGGGATTCGATGATTTCAATAATCATCGGTTGTGTGATGGTGCAATAA
>DIKN01000121.1 GCA_002424575.1 Acholeplasmataceae bacterium UBA5617
AAGGCCTATGCGCTCACTTACCCCAACAATACAGTCTTATTGGTCGACACATATAATACATTGAAACAAGGGATTCCCAATGCGATCCGTATTCATAAAGAAGTCTTAGTGCCGATGGGATACCGTTTAAAAGGCATTCGTTTGGATTCAGGAGACTTAACCTATCTGACCAAAGAAGCACGAAAGATGTTTGATAGTGTGGGTTTAAACGATGTTAAAATCACCGTATCCAATTCACTTGACGAATACCTCATCAAGGAATTGATTATACAAGGCGCACAAATTGATGCCTTTGGTGTCGGTGAACGTTTGGTCACCGCAAGAAGTGAAGCTGTTTTCGGTGGTGTCTTTAAACTCGCTGCTGTCGAAGAAAACAACATCCTTATCCCCAAAATTAAAATTTCTGAAAATGTCCAAAAGACGACAACACCTGGCTTTAAGCAAGTCTATCGTTTCTATGATGACATGGGGATGGCTGAAGCCGACGTGATCACACTTTTTGATGAAGTGATCAACCCAAAAGAGCCTTATCATCTGTTTGACCCTAATTTTCCTTGGAAGTCAAAGATGATTGAAAACTTTCAAGTTGTTCCCTTATTAAAGCCCATTTTTCAAGCGGGAAAGAAAGTCTATCAAGAACCCACTCTAGAAGAGATCAGACGCTATGCAAAACAAGAACATAGTCGATTATGGCCAGAAGTTCTACGTTTAGAAAATCCACATGACTATTATGTGGACTTATCACAAAAGCTTTGGGATTTAAAACAAGATATGATTAAAAAATATAAGAAATAAAAAGGTGGGTTAGTTTGGCACGCCCCATTAAAAAGCAAAATTTGGAGAGAATTCTGCACCATCCATCGCTTTTAAAAGGTATTGTCATCATGGCAATACCCGTTTTTTTGAATAATTTTTTGAAGAGTTTGCACGACATGGTCGATGCCATTTTTGTTGCAAGAATGGATGTTGGCAGCCAAGCGACGCTTGATGCGGCACTTGCAGCTTTAAACATTCACTGGCCCGTTTTTAATTTCTTTATGGCGCTAGCAGCTGGTTTGGGGATTGCAACGGTTGCGATGGTGAGCCAATATGTCGGTGCGGGACGTAAAGATCTAGCATCGAGTTATGCCAGTAAACTGATTACACTTGCCATCATCTTTGCCATCATCGTGATGGCCATCTTCTTTTTCACCTCTGATCAATTTTTAGGCTACAACCTTTTCGCCTACCTCATGGGTGCTCGCGGAGAAGCATTAAGCTATGCGGGTGAATATTTTAGAATTCGCAGTTATGAATTTGTATTGGTCTTTATCTTTATCGTCTATCAGTCGATCAGACAAGCGACCGGTGAAACACTTTATCCTGTACTCTTAAACATCGGTGGAATCTTTGTCAATATTATCTTAACGTGGCTCTTTGTCTCACAACTGAACATGGGAATCGCAGGAGCCGCTTATGCGACGTTGATTGCTCACGCAGCACCGATGCCCTTTATTCTTTATGATTTGTTCTATTCGAAACATCATATCCGTATCTCTTTTAGAGAGATGATGATTGATAAATTGACCTTATCCGAAATGGGACGCTTTGCCGTTCCAGCATCGGTTGGACAAGCCGTGAGTTCACTTGGTTTTGTGATCATCCAAAGTATCATCCTTCGCTACGGTGACATGGTGTCTGCTGGATTCTCGGTGGGTAATCGTATATCGTCACTGTTGTTAAACCCTGTCGTTGCCATTTCTACGATTTCTGCAGCCTTTATTGGGTTAAATATTGGTCATGCTCAACCTGAGCGTGCAAGAAGAGCGTATGAAGTATCGAGGAACTTATCCTTTGGATTGATGGTCCTTGGGATTGCTGTAATCATTCCTTTTAGATTCCCAATCATCGAACTTATTTTGGGTACGAACGCATCAGATTCATACCGTATTGCTGGTGAATACACCTTATGGTTACTCCTCACCCAACCCTTTATGGGACTCTTTCAGAGTTATATCGGTCTATTTAATGGTAGTGGTCATTCCAATTACACGTTAAAGATGTCGATGTTACGCCTCTGGGGGATGCGTATACCTATGATATTCATCTTCATGTGGTTATTACCACCTGACAATTACAATGGTATCTTTTGGGCGATGATGATCTCAAATGCAGTGATTTTATTTTATGGTCATTATTTGAAGAAAGGCATTAAATACGAATTGCAGGTGAGATTATGAACATTCATATCGTCCTTTATGAACCTGAAATCCCTCAAAACACGGGAAATATTATGCGAACATGCGTCGCATTAGGAATCAAACTTCATCTGATTGAACCGCTCGGCTTTAAAATCGATGAAGCGAGACTAAAAAGAAGTGCTTTAGATTACTATGAGCACCTCGATTACACAACCTATAAAAATTTTGAAGTTTTTCAAGAAAAGAATCCAGGCACTTACCTCTTTTTGACACGCTATGGTAAAAAGAACTATGCAGATATAAATTATCCTAAACTGCCTGAACCGCTCTATCTCATCTTTGGTAAAGAATCAACCGGTGTTGATCGAAAGCTTTTAGCCAAACATTTGGACCACTGTTACCGTATTCCAACAACCGATAAAGTGAGAAGTTTAAATTTATCCAATGCGGTAGCAATTGTCGCTTATGAAGTCTTTCGACAATTCGATTACGAAGGTCTCATCAAGGTTGAGCCTGATACACACAAAGGTAAAGATTTCCTAGATCAATTTTTGGAGGAAAAATGAAACAGACACACAAGCAAACACTCGGCGAAGAAATCGCCAATGCCATATCCCATGGCGTGATGGCGATCTTTGGTATCGTCGCACTGATCTTATTACTGATCAAAGCTGATCAAACCATCGAAATCGTTGCAGCCATTATCTTTGGTTTTGGAATCATCAATCTTTATACCATGTCAACGATTTATCATGCCCTTTTTCATCCGACAGCCAAATCCGTTTTTCAGCGCTTTGATCACTTATCCATCTACCTCTTAATCGGTGGAACATTCGCACCTGCATTGCTCTTGCTACCTGAACTTCAACGACCCATCTTTGGTATCTCAGGTTTAGGGTTGGGTCCTGTGCTCTTCATCATTCAATGGATCTTGATTTTAGTTGGTGTCGTCTTTAAATCGATTTGGATTAAAAAGTTTGCTAAAGTTCATGTATTCATCTATTTAGCAATCGGTTGGAGCGCATTAATTTTTGCGCAACAACTTTTAGCCTATGAAGCTGCTGCTTTCTGGTTTGTTTTTGCTGGTGGTGTCGCCTATAGCATCGGTGTCATCTTCTATGCGTTTCCTAAAATCAAGTATTTTCATTTTGTATGGCATATCTTTACATCGATAGGTACCGTTTTACAGTTTATCGCAATCTATGCTTATCTTTATTAATATGAATATTTATTCACACTCTTGAAATTTGACATTTTTTCATGTAAGATGAGTGTGTAGATCAATATAAGGAGAAAAAATATGAAAATTTTAGCAGTTAATGCCGGATCCTCAAGCCTTAAATTTCAACTGTTTGAAATGCCAGAAGAAAAGACAGTGGTCTCAGGAATCGTTGAACGGATCGGTTACGACAATGCAGCTGTTATTTTTAAATATGATGGACAGAAATTCACGGAAAACCATCAGATTTTAAATCATAAAGTTGCTGTTGACATGGTGATTCACGGCCTTTTATCACGTGAAATCATCACATCGTTGGATGAAATCAAAGGTGTAGGACATCGCGTGGTTCAGGGTGGCGAACTCTTCAAAGAATCAGCGATCATCGATGATTCAGTCGTCGAAAAAATAGCAAGTCTTAACGATTTAGCACCGCTTCATAACCCAGCAAATTTAACAGGCATTGGTGCCTTTAGGGAAGCACTTCCTCATGTCATTCAAGTCGCTGTCTTTGATACCACGTTCCATCAAACGATGACAGAAGATGCGTATTTATACGCAGCTCCATATGAATGGTATCAAAAATATGGCGTTAGAAAATATGGATTCCATGGCACATCGCATCAATATGTGTCTCAACGTACTGCTGAAATTCTTCATAATCCCAAAGCAAAGATTATCGTCTGTCACTTAGGTAACGGGGCATCGATTTGTGCCGTTGATGGTGGTAAATCAGTCGATACATCGATGGGTTTAACCCCTCTTGAAGGGATTCCAATGGGCACACGTTCTGGGAATATCGACCCTGCAGTCTTGATGCTTGTCTCTTCAAAAGAAGAAAAGACATATGGTGAAGTATTGGATGAACTTAACAAGAAGTCTGGTTACCTCGGATTATCCGGTTTCTCCAATGACTCCAGAGATATTATTGATGGCATGAACCGCGGTGATTACCGTGCAACCTTAGCGCATAAGATTCAAGTGAAGCGTATTGCAGACTATATCGGATCCTACTATGTTTATATGGGGGGATTAGATGCGATTGCGTTTACGGCTGGTATCGGTGAAAATGCACCTGAAGTCAGACGTGATGTCATCAAAGCTATTAAAGTATTGGGCATTGAACTTGATGAAAAAGAAAATCAAAAGCGCGGAGAACACATGATTTCAACACCCAATTCCAAGGTGAAGGCATTCATTATTCCGACCAATGAAGAAGTCATGATAGCGCGTGAAGTTGTCAGATTAGAAAAGTAAATGATCGACCAAGGGCAGATATGCCCTTTTTCTTTTTGATGCACAAATCCATGGTTTGACTGTGTTATACTGTTTTTGGGTGATACTATGAATGAACATATAACCGTTGGTGAAACATTAGATCTTGAGATCAAACGCATGGGCATCAATGGAGAAGGCATCGCATATTACAAAAAGCTGGCTATCTTTGTGGATCAAGCGATCCCCGGTGAAATGATTTCAGTCAACATCGATGAAGTTTTTGACAATCGAGCGATCGGTCATATCGAAGATATAAAAAAACCTAGTCTTGATCGACAGACTCCTTTTTGTCCTGTTTATGACATATGTGGTGGATGCCAAACACAACATATCTCCTATCAGGCTATGCTTGATCACAAGCGAGATATCCTCTTAAAGAGCTTTGATCGCTATGCCGGTCTTACGATCAATCAGAAGAAGATTAAACCCACTCTAGGGGCTAAAAATCCACAAAATTACCGCAATAAAGCATCGCTACCCATTCAGTGGATTAAGGGTAAGAATCGCTTTGGCATGTATGCAAAAAACTCCAATCAGTTTATCCCGATTGAAGGATGCCCAGTCCAACATGAGGTCATCAACAGCATTTTAAGAAAAATTGTATCAATGATGGATAGCTTTGGTATTCAAGCCTATGATGCAAAAACAAAACAGGGTTATGTAAGACATATCGTTGTTAGAATCGCAGAACATACCAAAGAAGTTCAAGTCTCTTTCATTATGCTCAAAAAATCCAATCGTTTAGATGATCTAGTTAAAAAGTTGGTGGAACTCGAACCAAACATTGTATCCGTTTTTGAAGTGATGAATGAAGACATGCGAAAGATGGGCTTTTTCACCGATCAAAAGCGTTTAATCTTGGGTAAAGAAACGATAACTGAGATCCTTAACGGTCATGAGTATATCTTAAAACCAGAAGCATTCTTCCAACTTAACACAGAACAAGCCGATGTTTTTTATCAGGAGATGAGACGATTAGCCAATTTAAAACCTCATGAGATTGCGATGGATGCCTATGCAGGGATTGCTCCTGTATCTCATTATATTCATGAACATGTTAAGAAAGTTTATGCGATTGAAATGGATGCCTCTGCGTGTGAGTCTGCGCGCTTATCATTAGAAAGAAATAATATCAAAAATGTGACAATTTTACAAAGTGATTTCAAGCGTGCTTTATCCGGATTGAAGGAAAAGAAAATCGATGTCATGTTCTTTGATCCACCACGCGTGGGTCTTGGTGATGATACGATTGAGCTCATCTTACAGTTCAAACCCAAACGTTTGATCTATGGATCGTGTAATCCTTCCACGTTGGCGAAAGACTTGAATGCCCTTTTAGTGCATTATGATTTGATCGAAACCGTACCGATTGACATGTTTCCTTATACATCGCTCGTTGAAAGTGTCTCTTTACTCACATTAAAGTCTTAATGATGTGAAATCCTTTCTTTCACATAGATTGGTAAATGGATCCATGTTAGGATACAAGACGTATGCCACACATCGTATTCATGTTTGGTATAACATTTATCACAAGAGAAAGGGTATTAGAACATGCATGACATTTTTAAAAAAAGAGTAGTGAGAGGTTATATCGATAAACCTAACCTCAAGGATTTTGCGGATGAAGAAATCATTAACGCATCCGAAAGTTGGATTGATTTTAAGTTATCATTATTAAAAAATGAACGCAAAGCCTTGAAAAAGATGGATTTACCGCTGCAGTATATGTTTTTAACATCAGCGATTTATCAGGAAATCGTTGAGTTTGGTTATGAACATGTTTACCTAAATCTTGACCACAACATGGTCGATCAAGCTTTCAAGGGATTTCTTGACATGCGTTTACCTCTTTTTGCACAACACATGTTATTAGCGCTTGAAAAAGCAGAAAGCAATCATCAGATGATGTTGAAGTCAGATGAAGCGAATCATAAAGGTGATCCGTTAAATCCATCATTTGCTTTATTTGATGACATCAACACCTTTTTTAGAACGCAAACTGAAACATTTGAAAAAGCATACATCGCGTATGCAAGAAAATATTTCTGCTAAATACCGGATATTCAAAGTTACGTGTGTCACCATGAATCATTAGTTCAGTTGATTGATATCAAGAAAATGGTCTCATTCATTTAAAAAGTTTGAAGACATGATATCATGAGATTAAATCATCGCATGCAGGGGATGCTCTATGCGAAAATCACTCATCATCATGTTCATCGTGGGTATCATTATGGTTCTTTCAGCATGCAATCAATTTAGAAGGATTAATGAAGAGATTGTAGAACTCGATGCGGAAAAGAAAAATGTCGTAGCTATCGGTGAGATAAGCTTCTACAAAAACGGTAAGGATTACTTATTTGAAAACCTATTAAAGGAAGAAGCATCGCGTCAAGGATTTGCAGTTAAACGTATAACCTCAGAATCACCTTTTGAGCAATATCCCACTTATTTTTATGACACCGTGTATTATATGGTCGTCTTGACGGATCAAATGACGGATCAAAAACCGGTATTTGCGCTATTTGGTGTGGATTTAGAATCGCTTGCTGTTATCTATATGGATCGTTTTGTTGTGCGCGATTCCATTCGTCCAAACATGATGATCACATCTGATCAAGGGTATTTATTAATCTTTACGTATGATGATGTGACACTCCATATTTATGAGATTGAAAATCATACAAACATCGAAACATTTACTCTTGATTCATCCTCCTATCCATCAGGTTATAACATCCATATCAAAGAGGGTATCCTCTATATTTACTACACCACCTATTATCCGCGTGTACAAACCTATGAAGCTTATGATTACCTCACGAAAGCCTTATCCAATCAAGTCATCACAGAAATTCAACATCCATCATCCTATGGTGCTCGTATCAAGATAGAAGATGATGATTATCAACTTGTGGCTGATTTTAAAAATTATGATATTTTATATCTATATAAAAATGAAGTCAAAATTGATAAATTATTTATATCAGAGATCATCAATCGATCAGAGCGTGGGCAATACATTCTTGGTATCATTAAAAAAAAGGGTCATTCACTCATTCCAGGTTACATCTATACGACTGCTTCTGATCAATCCTTTTATATCCTTGTCCAATACGATGAAGGTATTGATCTTGATCGCACACTGTTTGGAAAAACAGCTTATCTTATGTTTTCTTGGGACTATGCCGATGATCAGGTTTTCTACTTGGGTTCATCAGAGCACTTTACGTCTACTTATATCGATTTAAATGACTAAAAAACGGGTTTCCCTTTTGGGGAGCCCGTTCTTTTATAGCATATATTCCATGATATAAACATCGTAATAGACACCTTAGATACGTGTATGATGATGAAATGTTCCAATGATTTCAAATCCCATCGATTGATAGAGGCTGATGGCGTTTATGTTATCAGTTCGTACCCTTAGATGTAAGGTATTAACGGTTCCAATCTTCTTTACATGATCGATCAAATAAGTCATCATGTGTCGACCAATCCCTTGATGCCAGTACGCTTTTAAAACACTGATGCCAATTTCTGCAAGATGAGCAACCCTTTCTCGCGTAGAACCTGATGCATTGATGACGGAGACGATGTTTTGATCAACGAGACCCACAAACATCGGAAATGTCGCGTTATTTGATGACGATTCAAGAAATTTTTCTTCTTGTTCAAGGGTCATGGGTACACCTTCAGGACCAAAAAGAAGATTATCAGACTCCCCTCCAATGACTTTTAGGTAGTGGAGCATGTTAGATGCATCATCCTTTTGTACAGAGCGTATGATGAGAGTATGTCCACTCTTTAACTTGATTTCTTTCATGGCGTTCCTTCACTTTCTCATGAAACTATCATCTTGATCGGATGATTGTTTGAATATTTATTTAAATTGCTTTGTCAGGACGATATCCATGACATGGTCATAAGCATCAAATAAAACAAGTATAACTTTTTCATATCTATCCACAGATATATCACTACTTTACCCCATCAATTCTATAGTGATAATTATATCATGATTATGTCTACAACAAACACCACTCATTCTTGATATCTTCATCATGATCGGGATGTAGAATTCATCAATCATCAAGGTTTTCATGGTTTATCGTCTTTAAAGCGCGTTTTTTAGCCCATCTCATTATATAATGAATATGGGTAGAATGAAGTGTACGACACGATGAGGATAGGCATTGAAACCTTCATGAAGGAGTTGATCCGATGATTGAAATTGCTGAAGCGCATGTCTATGCGATAGAGATGACAGAAAAACTCAAAGGAAAGACCATCACGGATGTGAAGGTCCTTCAAGCACCTCATACGTTTTGTTGGATGTCTGAGGAACCTTCCTATTATGCGCATCATCTACCAGGTCTAGTCATCACAGGTGTCACATCATCTGCGCATTATGTGCGCATTCATCTCTCTGATGATAAGGAGATTGCTATCGGTGAAGATGTTAGTCTTGAATATAAACGTGAAGATCTTATATCCAAAAAAAATCAACTCGTTCTTATCTTTGATGACCATTTTGCATTGGAGTTTAAGATCAAACTTTATGGGTTCATCCTCTATGGTGAACCGATTGAAATGAAGTCAAAGATGCTTTATTACCAAAAAGCTTTGGATAGTATTCATCCCCTTGACCAACGTTTTAGCTATGAATATTTTATAGAAGCTACAGGTCTTAATACAAACAAAGGCAG
>DIKN01000096.1:0-6901 GCA_002424575.1 Acholeplasmataceae bacterium UBA5617
GCATAATTGACGAGTTTTACATAACGTCCCTCTTCTTCAGAAACTTGGTCTAAAGCTTCACGCATTAATCGAAAATTTTCTTGTGTGGCATAGGTACCACCAAATCCTTCTGTCGTCGGACCAAAGGGGACATAATCGAGTAGGGATTGTCCCGTGCTGCGAATCACAGCAATGATATCTGCACCTTTTTTCGCTGCTGAAATCGCCTGCTTGATATCTTCATAAATGTTTCCCGTAGCCACAATGACGTATTTGTTGGGTGTTGTTTTTTTAGGCGTTTTTTCAATCCAAGTTGATCTGATCTTCTTCATCGCATCCACACGTGCTAATGTCTTTTCAAAAAAGGGCATAAGTTCTTCAAGATATGGACAGCGTTCAAGATCTTTATAGATGGACAAGTCAAGTTTTTGATTGGCGACACGTCGGGCTATTTCTTGAGGTGTTTCTTCTGTATCATGAACAGCATAGCCTAAATAATGGCTAATACCTTTCGATAAATCACCCTGCTTGACGATATGATCAATGAGTGCGTTGACAAGTGGACGTCCGAAATCATCGATGCCATCGATTCCTAGTAATCTTAAAACGGTTCTTTCAACAGCAACCGTGGTGTGTCGATCGATAAAACGCTGCATTTGATCAGCAATATCCTTGGCATATTTACGGCATCCTTGAATGGTTTCTTGGTTTAAATTAAGTTTATTGAGCATATATATCCTCCTGTTTCACGTTGATGACGGGTATATCAGTGATTGCTTTCATGTATTGAAGCATGGTGGCTTCATCATATGATGGTCCATTTGGGCTGAAGGGATTGATGGTGATCAATAGAATCGGGCACGGTTTGATCACTTCAACACGTATCCTTAGTTTCTCAAATACATCATGCATGCGATGATGAAAGAGCAGTTTTGTTGGATCATCGATAAGCAGAGTAAAATCGTGCAATCTCGCATCGATGAGCATATCCATCCAACGTGTCGTAATAGCACCATGAACGATCATCTTTTGAACATCACCTTTTGATTCCAAAATAGCATGTCTGAAAGCTTCCTCAGATTTGTTCATGCGAATAATCATCTGGTTTTTTGTCATAATCATCCATGATGCTTTGGGATGATCAATCGTGCTTTCAGATATGGGGTATGAAAACACGGTGAGTATATGTTTAGTTTTCATGAGCGTATCTTCAAGTATGGGGGAAAATGAGGCACCTACAGCAAGGACAATACCATCTAATTCTGACATGGCAGAAAACGTCATGCGTGAAAAAGCACCATCGACAAAAATACGCTTAGCATACATTTTCATCAGTTTAAGTAGCACATTCATATCCTGATTAGTCGAAGGACCTGCAAGCATGATGGTCCCTTGTGATAAAATGCGCACCAAAAAGACTTGACCAAGTGCTGTTGCACATGGTGTTTTGACAAGCACGTCATAGCTGACAAGCGTTTGTTCCAAACATGCTTCTGTCGTTGCCACAATCATGCCTGGATAAACATTAATTTTTGGCTTTGGCAAAAAGTTGACCTGGTCGATCGCTTCACCATCTAAACCAATCGATGTCAATCCCAACGTTTCATGGCGGTAATGTTCAATTAACGCATTAAACGTCGTGGTCTTTCCAGTGTTTTTTGCTAAACCGACGATGCCAATCGTACGATAAGCATCACTGTTTTTAATCATGTTTGATCCGTTCTTTTCTCTTTAATTGAGCGGGCTCAATGGAAATGTGGTTACCCTGTAATAACCCACTGATACCATCTCGTTTTTCTTTTTGACATGCTTCACAATGACATTCTGACACATAGTGATCAGGTTCGCTGTAGGTGGTGATAACACCTTCATAGTTCCGAAGGACAACTTTTCCTGGAGCTTGTGAGATCACATAATTGGGCATAACCGGGATTTTTCCACCACCATTGGGTCCATCAACCACAAACGTTGGAATAGCTAATCCACTGATATGCCCTCTTAATCCTTCAATAATTTCGATACCTTTAGACACGGTTGTTCTAAAATGCTCAATCCCGAAGGATAAATCGCACTGATAGATGTAATAAGGTCTTACACGAATGGCGATCAATTGCTTCACCAAATGTCTCATCACGTAGACACAATCATTGACACCTTTTAAAAGGACAGATTGATTGCCCACAGGAATGCCGGCATCGACCAATCGATCGATGGCTGCTTTTGATTCGGGCGTGATTTCATCAGCATGATTGAAATGCGTATTGACCCAAATCGGATGATATTTTTTGAGCATGTTGACCAACTTTTCGGTGACGCGTTGTGGCATGACCACCGGTGTACGCGTACCAAAGCGAATCACTTGAACGTGATCGATTTCTCTAAGTTTCTTTAAAATATATTCAATTCGTTCATCGCTTGCCATGAAGGCATCGCCGCCTGAAAGCAGGACATCATTCACCTCATCGTGAGCTCGAATATATTCAATTGCCTGATCGATCTGTTCCAATTTCATCTCCGCATCCTTTTGTCCTGCAAATCGACGTCGTGTGCAGTGACGACAATACGTGGAACACATGTCAGTAATCAGGAAAAGAACGCGATCTGGGTATCGGTGTGTCAATCCTGGTACGGGTGAATCATGATCTTCATGCAATGGATCTAATAAGTCATGCTTACCTTGAATTAACTCGCCGCTAAAGGGGACTGCCTGTTGACGAATGGGACAATGTGGATCATCAGGATTGATTAATGTTAAGTAATATGGTGTTATGGCCATTCTTAAGTGACCTAAAATGTGATGAATGGTATCCTCTTCCTCTTGGGTCAAAGGGATATATTTTTTGAGCTCTTCTGCAGAACGAATGCGATGACTTGTTTGCCATTTCCAATCGTTCCAATCCGAGTCGCTGACATGACCAAAAAATCTATTTTTTCGTTCAAGATATTTTTCATTCAATGTTAATTTCATCGCGCTTTCCCTCCGGCATACTTCACCATGAAATAATCATGGAGTTTTTGACTTTCTCTAAAGAGCTGTAACGTCAATTGTGCATGATGTTTGGTGTAGCCGTTACCAATCATCATGGTGACATCTTTACCCACACCCTCAGCACCAAGTGCTGCTTTTGTAAACGATGTGGCCATGCTAAATAAATAGACAATTCCCTCTTCTTTTGTTGATAAAATCGACGTCATTTCTGTGGATGGTACATTCACCACGTTGATGGTCAAATCTGCCAACTTACCATCCGTGAGTGCCATCATTTTTTCGTAAACTGCAACACTATGTTGAGCATCTTCAACAATAATGTGATCAATAAAGCCCATCTCTTGAAGCAGTTTCGCTTGTGCATCTTCATTCACCAATCCGATAACACATCCGTGAGGTCCAACATTCTTTTTCGCTTGATAACCGCATAATAGTCCAGATTTTCCAGCGGCCCCGATGATAAAGACGGTATCATTTTGTTTTGCTAACTTCGAAACTTGTGCTGGCGCACCACAGACATCAAGACCCGCTAATACAAGTCGTTCATCGAGATCCGATGGAATCTCAGCATAAATGCCTGAGTCGAAGAGAATGGCTGAACCTACGATTTTCACTTGTTCATTGGTCATGTTAATCTCTAGGATATCTTCAATGTAAAGCGGTGTGAGTGATAGGCTTACAAGTGTTGCAATTTTTGTTCCTTTTTTGAGGTGTTGGTTGTGATATAAGTGACCTACTTGCTTCACAGAACCAATCAGCATACCCCCACTTTTAGTGACAGGATTTTGCATTTTACCTTGTGCTTTGACAATCTCTTTAATCATAATCTTCATCTTTTCAACATCGTGCTCGCATGACTCTTTGAGTTGATGAAACGATGCACTATCAATGTTTAAAAGATCAACATCAATCAGAACTTCTGTATCACCACAGATAGGTGTTGCATCCAAATGATGTGCACCTTGTGGGAGACTTCCCTTCGGTTCTATAACACGATGTGTTCCAAATCTTGATTCCATGATTACATCCCCTTTATCCCTAAGATTCGTCTTGCTTCATCGGGTGTTGCAATGGCTCTACCATGCGTTTTTGCCATACTGACAACCTTCTGGACGAGTTCAGCATTACCTTTTGCAAGAACTCCTTTTTCAACGAAGAGGTTATCTTCAAGACCAACACGAACATGTCCACCATGTTTGATGGCATATTCTGCTAACGAGAATTCGTATTTACCAATCCCGGCAACGCTAAATGTGCACTCTTGAGGGATACTTTCTCTTAGAAATTGAACATCTCTTTGTTCTCCAGTCATACCACCGTTGATACCGAGGACAAATGAAAAATGCATGGGATCTTTGATAAATCCTTTTTTATGAAGTCTCAAGACCATATCAACATGACCTTTTTCAAAACATTCGAGTTCAGGAAAAATGTTTCGGCTATAAATCTTTTCAGCAAAATACTTGATATCATTTTCGGTGTTAACAAAAATATCGTCTCCACCAAAGTTCAACGTTCCGCAATCTAATGTGCACATTTCTGGATTCAGCAGTGTAGGTTTTAAGCGTTCGTCTCTTGACATTCCCACCGCACCACCCGTTGATGGTTGAATGATAACATCTGGGCATTTCTTACGAATTGCCTTGATCACTCTTTCATAACGAACTTTACTTTGAGTCGGTGTCCCGTCATCTTTTCTGACATGTAAATGAATGATTGCAGCACCTGCTTGATATGCAAGATAAGCTTCACGAACCATCTCATCGATGGTGTATGGTACATAGGGATTTTGCTCTTTGGTCACCTCAGCACCCGATATGGCACATGTAATGATCAGTTTATCCATGTTTAACCCTCTTTTTATCTTGAGGAACGACACATGTTCCATAGGCTTCGGTGACGAGAATTTTCTCTGTCAACACATCAGCTGCAGATGCACTTACATCAGGACGTGCAGCAATCACTTTAAAGCACTGAAAATGAATTTTTCGTGATGTGTTTCCAATCTGAATCATTTCACCGACAACCTCAACAAAATCACCCGCATAAAGAGGTGCTAAAAAATCAACTTTTTCATAGGCACGAAACAACCCCTCATCCCCATCGTATTGGATGAGTAATTCGGTTGCGACATCCCCAAATAGTCCAAGAACACGTGCACCATCAACCAAATGCCCACCATAGTGTGCATCATGCTGTGATAGACGTAAACGATGTATGACCTTTAACATATTACATAACCTCCATGAGCTTAACCTCACTTATATGCAAGGTTGCTTCAGTTTTTCCAATAATCTCTTCAATGGATACATCAGGATGACGTTCAATCAAATGAAGACCATCTTCCCTCACTTCAATCACACAAAGTTCAGTAACGATCATATCAACTTTTTTGTATCCTGTTAACGGTAAACTGCACCGTTTTTTAATCTTAGGAACGCCTTTGCTCGTATGCGTCGTCGCGATAATCACTTTCTTCGCACCTTCCACTAAATCCATCGATCCACCCATACCGGGTACAAGTTTCCCTGGAATGATCCATGAAGCAAGTGAGCCTTCTTCATCCACTTCCAAAGCACCTAATACCGTGACATCTAAATGTCCTCCTCGAATCATAATAAAAGAGAGCGATGAATCAAAAAATGCTGCATGTTTTTTTACGGTTGCAAATTGCCCTGAAGGATTGGTCAAATACACACACACCTCTTCATTGACTGCAAGAGGACCTAATCCGACAATACCGTTTTCGCTTTGTAAGTAAATATCACTATCTTGAGGGATATAATTCGCAACCAGTGTGGGTATGCCAATCCCCAAATTGACAAGGTTACCCGGTTTTAACTCTTTTGCAACACGTTTAGCAATAATATCTCGTTCATCCATGGTTAACCCTCCACCAAAACATCCACGAAAATATGTGGTGTAATCACCACTTCTGGATCGATGTCTTCAACGCGTTGATGTACTAAAGCAATCACGATTTCTGAAGCAACCGCCATCATGGGATTGAAATTTCTTGCGGATCCTTTATAGGTCAAATTTCCAAGTGAATCCGCATGATAAGCGTTGATTAAACTGATATCTGCTCCAATCGGTTCACATAGTATAAATGATTGGCCATTGACTTCAATGATTCTTTTACCCTCTTCAACTGGCGTGTGTAAACCGGTAGGTGATAAAACACCTCCTAGTCTTCCACCGTAAGCCCTGATCTGTTCGACAAACGTTCCTTGAGGAATAAGCTCAACTTCAATTTTCCCTTCACTCATGAGTTTTCCTGCATTTGGGTTTGTTCCAATGTGTGTCACAATCAGTTTTTTCACCTGATTGTTCATCAATAATTTACCTACACCCTTATCAGGATATCCAGCATCGTTACAAATAATGGTTAAATCCTTTACACCCGATTCAACGACCATATCAATCAATTTTTCTGGTGTTCCACACGTTAAAAAGCCACCAACCATGATGCGCATACCATCTTTAAAAAATGCTTTGATGTCATTCAATGATGTCCATTTATTCACAGTTTTCATCCTTTCTTGGCATCAGCATAGCTTCTCCAGTCAATGCGCACTCTTGATTTTCATTGTAGATTTCTGTACTAAATACGACACGGTTCTTTTCTTGAATAATGTCTTTGACCGTAATAACGATTTTTACTTTCGTTTCGGGATAAATCGGTTTTAAAAATTTGAGTGATTGTGAACAATAAATCATACCACCGCCTGGATACTCTGAACCGAATACTTTAGAAAAGAGTGACCCAATCAACATGCCATGAACGATGGGTTTTTTAAAAATGGTCTTGGCACAATACTCTTCGTCAAAGTGTGCAAGATTAAAATCGCCTGTTAACTTGGCAAATTGGTTGACTTCATCTTGTGTTATAATCCGTTCGTACGTTTTTTGATCACCTATATGAAAGTGTCT
>DIKN01000096.1:6938-21901 GCA_002424575.1 Acholeplasmataceae bacterium UBA5617
TAAATGGCAGTGAAGGAGGTGTACCCTCAATCACCAAGGTTAATGCGTGGACACACATTAAGCTTTCGGCGGTCTACACCTTCAATGTACCAAGCGGATGTCCCATCCTTGATTTGGATCATTTACACAATAGCCCGCACCTCTGTAACGACTCTACATCCATTATAAACGATGGATGAAAGCGCTGTCAATTGGTTATCAACCGATTTTACTTTTAGTAAAAGAGTATACAGTAAATTGCATCGCATTCGTTTACAAATATGTTAATCGGGCGTATACTAAAAATATAATATGAAGGAGGTTTTCTGAATGAAAGATTTAGTCAAGTTTTTTGATGGTCTACCTTGGATTGTAAAACTGATCTTTGCATTACCGGGTCTTGATGGCATTCTTTGGGGTATTTATCGTATCGCTAAAGGATTATCGACCAACAATACCATGCTTGTCCTCATCGGTATTCTCTGGATTGTTCTCGGATTTGCAATCTTATGGATCATCGATATTGTATCGATACTCCTCAACAAAAAATTGGTTTGGTTTGTTTGATGATATGATAAAAAATGACGGTTTAGCGACCGTCAATTTTTTCTTTTTGTTCAAATTTATCGAGTTGTTCAGCAAATGCTTTTTTAAGGGGAAGATATAACCAGTAAATGGTTAGAAAATTGGTAATCCCCATCACGATTTCAAAAGGGATATCCATCATCAAGTAGGGAATGAGGGGTGAGCCTATAAAGAAGACTTGAGCAGGAATATAAACCCATCCATAAACAAATCCAAAGATTAAACCAAAGGTGGCTAATCCCATAGGGGATTCCACTTTTTTTAAAAATGTCCCTAAACTGATCGGTATAAGCATCCATCCGATAAACATTGAGGGCAGATGAATCGGTGTTACCGCACCAAAAGGGGAAAGAATATTATAGGCGAGTACATGAATGATCACAATAAGCGATGTTCGTTTAAAACCTAAGACTTTGGCATAAATCACAACGAGTAGTGTCGTTAACTGAACATTGGGTAAGAAAGAAAATGCCATTTGCTGAACCAAAAGAACCGCGGCACAAATCGCGATGAGTGCAGTATCTTTAATCAGTTGCTTTTGGTTAATGGCCATGTTATTCTCCTACCTCATCGTGCCTGATCATGAATTGATCTCCCTGTTGGAAAGGGATGTTGCTTGGTCCAAATGTTGATAGTCGATAATCTGACCCATCATAGATGTAAAATGAGAGAAATGTAGTGGACCAATCCGATAATAATTCAAAATCGTTGCCTTTGATGCCTAATATAACTTTTCCTTGATAAGCAAAACTATTGAAGGTATATGCACACGTATCATCTTGTTGATAGGTTGCTGTTGCGCATGTTAAATCAAATGTTCGATCAAGTACATCATAAAACGAATCTCCTTGATAAAAGGGGATGTCCTCATCAAAGACGGTTTGACCCTCTATGTCGATGATCGTGAGATGAATCGTGCCATCCGCTTCTGCTCGATGGTTTTCACTG
Source organism: Acholeplasmataceae bacterium UBA5617 (assembly GCA_002424575.1). Classification (GTDB taxonomy): domain Bacteria; phylum Bacillota_I; class Bacilli_A; order Acholeplasmatales; family Acholeplasmataceae; genus Peloplasma. Next base: position 8,451 of record DIKN01000096.1, read on the forward strand.
ATGAGTCGAATCACGACAATCCCCAATAAAACCACACCAAGAGAGATGATGAATTTCATGATGGGCTTTTTTAGCCAGAGAACATTTTGCATCAATCGATTGATCTCCAAAGGTTAAATTCAAGTGTTGTCCAACTCATATGCTGATCACGGTAAATCTTATACATCACCAAGGCAGCAAATGCTTGTGGTGTAGAAAAAGCGAGATCATCTTGGCTATCGTTGATTAAGTATTTAAATCCAACCGATCCTTTATATGACCATAATGCTTCGACTAAATCAACACCATCCACCGTGTATGCTTCTGATCTGGGATCTTCGCCTACGGCATACAGTCCAATGATCGATGCAGCAGTCGATGATGCATTGCTGCTACCCCATGCGCTTACCCCTGTGTTTGTTTGATTATTTTTAATTTCTTGAATCATACGAGAGACATAAGATTGAGCAGAGATACTGTCTTGAATTGTAAAAACAGCACTTAATGCCATACCTGCAAAATCTGCATCCATAAAAGCTGGATCATTAGTCATCAAATAGTTAAAAACCTCATTGCGTTTTGTTGTCAATGCTTCGCCAAATAGAATATCAGATGCATTAAGATAGGCAACTGCATCATAGGGATTAGATGGCGTTAGCGACAAAAGTGCTGTTTCCAAATCACCTGTGGGCAAGTTCTTGGCATGAGCAACCACCGATGATTTAAAGAGATGACCGATTGAATCCGTTGCGACCGTAGGATAAGAGAGTGTATTGAAATCCATGACATCATAGCCATGAACATTGAGTAATATCAGCGCTGCTAAGACGTGTTGGCTGACAACTTCTTGACTGATATAGGTGTTGATGTGTTCATCGATAAACGATAAAATCCATGCATCAATTGCTAAATCAAAAGCATTGAGCATCGTTGTTTCGCGAAATGAAATCACCATATCGGGCTCAAAAGAAATGGCATCAAGTCCAGTTGAACTCATGACATCATTGATATATAAACCCAAATAATAATTATAGGTTACACCGAATTCTTGAGGATAAAAATCACCGACCCCTTGAATAAATGCACCCCATTGGGACATGGTATAATCAAGCCCAATTGATTCATCAATTAATTCTAGCAAAGATAGGGTTGTATCCGTTGGATACACAACCTCTTCACTCATCACAACTTCACCCGATACATTTCTCACTTCAACCATGAATGTATCACGATCTTCTTGACATCCAGCAAGCAAGACGACACTTAAGAAAAACAAGATCAATAAACCTAACTTCTTCATGCATATTCTCCTTTTCTTCATAAAAAAATCCATACCTTTGGGGTATGGAAATAGACAAAAAGAGGATTTTTGTCCTTCTCAACCCCAGAAGATGACTCGCTTTGACGCATGTGGTAGGTCTCCCGGCTTAACATCATCCTACTCTGCACCTTCCCGCTTACGCAGTGGTTGTCGCATTTCGTCCGTTTCACGGTTGCTGGGACAGCTCAAGCATGTCACTTGATTCCCTGTTATGCTAATTAGCACCATCTCGTCGATTCGATTACTTTCATTATAAGCCACGAAGAATGATTCTACAAGGTCACTTTTTGACTTTCTGTCTTGTTTATAATGAATCTACTTTCTTATGTTGTTTTCATGGCATCGTAAACTTTTTTGAGGAGGTTATCCCGAATCACTTGAACCTCTTCAATCTGTTCTTCTGCTTGAATTTGGTATTGTTTTTTTGCGATGGTATCGGTCAAACTTGGAAGATTAATCATCACATTCAGACATGCACCCAAAGCTCCTGAACTAAGCGCTAGAATAGCAACACCTAAATCAGAAAGCGTCTGTTGATTTTGATAACGTAGAATAAATTCAAATTGATGCATCGCTGAAAGCGATAGGGTTGCAACTTTGAGAGGAACCATGATGGCTTGAACGGTACCTTCTTGGATCTTTTCATGGCGTAGCTTGATTTCTTCATCGTTGGTTTTTGGCATCTGATAAGCCATCATAATCATGTTGAATGCATCGGTATCACGATCGACTAAATCAATCAATGCATTCTTGATAATCACCAAACTCGAAATTACATCCTTAAACTCAAATTGAATGGTTGAGTCCAGTGACATAAATTTCTTTTTATCCACGGTAAGATGTCCCACCATGCGTGCAAGTGCAACACCCATAGAAGACATCAAAGCTGAAACAGATCCTCCTCCAGGAGCAGGGCTTTTGGAATCTACCTCTTGTATAAATGATGTGATGTTCAAATCGACTAATTTCATCTTAATCCCTCACAATCTTTTGGTCACTGACCACTTTTTTACCCGCAATATAGACATCTTTGACATGATTGATGCCAAAATGATAGAAGACGTAGGTGAGATTGGGTGCTTGAAGTAGCACAATATCTGCATCTTTTCCAACCTCGATCGAACCCTTTGTGCCATCAACTCTTAAGTGATACGCTGCATTGATGGTTGTTGCATGTAATATTTCTTCTGGTGTAAGTCCCATCTGATTGGATGCGAGTTGCATGATCAGTTGAAAATTCTCTGTTGGGCATGATCCTGGATTGTAATCCCCCGCGATTGAAAGGATAACACCTCGATCAATCATCTTTCGTGCGGGAGCGTATGCCTTTTTTAAATTGAAGGACGTACCGGGTAATACATTAGCAACCGTGTTGGATGAAGCAAGTTTTTGAATATCTTGATCTGAGATAGCCATCACGTGATCAACCGATGTACATCCTAAATCAACACCTAATCCAGCACCACCCAAAGCATGAATTTCATCGGCGTGCATTTTAATCAGAAATTTTAAACGTTTCGCTTCTTCTAACATATGTTTCGTATCCTGAAGAGAAAAAACACCTTCTTCACAGAAAACATCAACCGCTTCTGCAAGATTACGTTCACTGATGATTTTCATATCATGCAACATGGTATTGATATAATCATCTTTTCGCCCTTTATACTCTTTGGGTAAAGCATGTGCACCCATGTATGTTGAAATGACACGCATAGGATGCATATCGTTTAATCGTTGATTAACCCGAAGTTGTTTCATTTCATGCTCGAGAGACAAACCATATCCACTTTTAGATTCAACGCATGTCACCCCATAAAGCATCATCTGATCTAATGCGTGATAAGCTTGTTGATAGAGCGCTTCAAAACTTGCTTTTCTTGTTTTTTCAACGGTACCCAAAATACCGCCACCCTGTTCTAAAATGAAGAGATAGGGCACACCTTTTTGAAGCTGCTCATATTCATCTTCGCGTGAACCCGCATGGACGAGATGCGTATGTGAATCAATCAAACCAGGAATGGCAATTGAACCTTTTGCGTCAACTAACTCCGTTTCAGAACCTAAAAAAGCATCGCCATCGCCTTCACCAAATCCCACAATTTTACCCTGTTTGATGGCAATAAATGCGCGATGAATAATGTTTAATTCACCCATAGCTTTTCCGCGAATGGGTGGTTGATGATAGGGTGTATAAAGTGTTTTAATACGATAGATGATGAGATCAGCGTACATGATGATTCCCTCCATTATACGTAAGCTTCAATGATTTTTAATGGACTAAAATCGCGAAATTTGAGATAGTGAATCGCATGTTTTGTCAAATCATCTAAACCCATCTTACTGTCAAAGGGGATTTTGTCACATGCAAAGTAATATTTGAGTGAATCGGTGATCGCTTCTTTGGGAAGAAGTCCCACAATCTCAGAACTTGTGACTGATACTCCATATCGTTTGATTTCCATTTTAATGGTTTCAAGGATGCGATAAATCGGGTTTTTCTTGTAATCCAAGATGTTCATGGTTACTTGTACATGCCCGCGTTCTTTAAGCATCGCTGGTCCTGCTTGAATGAATTGAAATCCACCTGAAGATTGTCTTATCACTTTCGCGAGTTGATTGGCAACCTTTTCGTCATCTGTTTCTAAATCAATATTGAACGCAATTAATGGCATGCGTGCACCAATAGCAACAGCACCAAACGTGGGGTGTATCATGGGTAATCCGTAATCGGGTTTCCACATGGGCTCTTGAATTTTTTCTTTCATCCCTTCAAATTCACCTTTACGTATCTCAGGTAAACTTTCTCTTTCTTTAACCTGCGCAGCTTTCGCATAAAGGAAAACAGGAATGTGATGCATGATGGAGACATGATCAGCCAATGATTTTGCATACTCAATACATTCTTCCATCGATATCCCCTGAATAGGGATAAAGGGGACGACATCGACAGCGCCCATCCTTGGGTGTTCTCCTTTATGTACGTTCATATCAATCTTTTGGATGGCCCGTTCAAAAAAAGTAATCAATGGAATGATCATTTTTTCAGGATCGCCTAAAAGTGTAATAACGGTTCGGTTATAATCTTGATCGGGTTCATAACTGATCAGCTTAAAGCCTTCTTGATTCATCAAAGGTTCAATGATGTGATGAATTTTCTCGAGGTTTCGTCCTTCACTGATGTTGGGAACACACTGTACAATACGCATAGGTTTATCCTTTCCGTTGTTGAATGGCTTTTTTTATCTGTTGTATGTCCGCTTGAATGGGTAACGTGACAGATGCTTTATCGTGTTTTTGATTAAATGCGTGAACGGTTTGAATGGCATGTTCATTTTGAGCCCATGCTCGTCTTGATACACCAGCCATCACATCATAGGTCAACGCTTCTACCAAGATGCGATCGACCTCATGTGATCCATCCAATACCACACCATATCCACCATTGATAGACTTCCCGATACCGACACCTCCACCGTTGTGAAGAGCAACTAAACTCATCCCGCGGCTAGCGTTGCCTAACGCGACTTGTGTTGCCATATCGGCCATGATATTTGAACCATCTTTGATGTTTGCTGTTTCTCTAAAGGGTGAATCTGTTCCACCTGTATCGTGATGATCACGACCAAGCATGATTGGTCCAACCGCTTTTTGACGCACGAGTTCGTTGAACCGTAAAGCAATGTTAAGTCGACCTTCTGCATCCTGATATAAAATACGTGATTTTGTCCCTACAACGAGTTGATTCTTTTTGGCTTCCTTAATCCACATATAGTTGTCATAATCTTGAAAACGACGTTGGTATGGAATGAGTTTCATCGCTTCGCTATCGGTGAGATCGAGATCTTCTTGTTTGCCCGATAGACAGACCCAACGGAATGGGCCATAGCCATAATCAAAGAGGAGAGGTCCCATGAGTTCTTCAACGTAAGAGGGCTGAACAAAACCATCTAAGTCGTTTTGTCCATTTTTACAAATTGATGTGACGTTCGCATCATAAACAGATTTTAAGAACGCATTACCATAATCGAAGAAAAATGTCCCACGGCTTGTTAAGACTTCGATCAAATGATAATGTTTTCGAAGGGATTCATTCACCAATTCTTTAAACTGAGTGGGTTGTTCTTTGAGCATGGTTGTGCGTTGCTCAAAACTCAGTTGATAGGGACAATACCCACCTTCATAAACTGCATGACATGATGTCTGATCACTCAACAAATCAATCTTAACATGCTGTTTAACCGCTTCATCAAGCAAATCAACGATGTTTCCATGAAAAGCAATCGCATATGGTTTCTTTTCATGCTGTGCTTCTCTTGCAAGACGAAATGCTTCATGTGTCTCTGTTGTGATGACATCAATCCATCCCTGTTTCAAGCGTGTTTGTATCCGTGATAAATCCACTTCAGCGATGATACCAACCCCACCTGCAATGACGATCGCTTTTCCTTGAGCACCGCTCATTCCACCAAGACCAGAGGACACAAAAAGACGACCTGCAAGGTTTTCTTGTTGTGGAATGTTGAGCTTTAATCGACCTGCATTGAGCAAGGTAGAGTATGTCCCGTGAACGATTCCCTGAGGTCCGATATACATCCATCCTCCAGCAGTCATCTGTCCATAATTGGCAACTCCGAGTGCAGCTGCGCGATCAAAGGCTTCTTGATGATCATATAAACCAACCATCAATCCGTTGGTGATGATGACACGTGGTGCTGTGGGGTGACTTAAATAAAGACCAAGAGGATGTCCCGACATAATCGTTAAGGTTTGATCTTCTTCCATGATTTCTAAGTATTTTTTAATCAGCTGATACTGCATCCAATTTTGACACACTTGACCTGTTTCACCGTACGTGACGAGTTCGTAAGGATAGAGTGCAACCTCAGGATCGAGGTTATTATCGATCATCACCATGAATGCTTTACCTTGTAATGTTTTTGCGTGATAAGCATCGATAGGTTTTCCATAAAGATGATCTTTGGGTCGAAACCGATAACCGTAGATCCGTCCCTTTTCAAAGAGTTCATCCAAAAACTCAGGGATGATTGTCTCATGCCATTCTTTTGGAATGTAGCGCAATGCATTCATAAGCGCTTTTTCAATGTCAGTCTCACTTAAGTTTGCTTGACGTTTTGGTGCACGGCGCAACAAGGGATCAAAAACGATGGGTTCTGGTAATCGATCAAAGATATCTTTTAAGGTCAAACTTCTCACGCTTCATCCTCCTTAAAAATCATGTTTTTAAATGATGGGTCCGTTAAGAGTCTTTCCATATCATGCAAGTATGGGTAGAGAACAACGTCTTGATCAAGTGTAGGAATATGACTTCGAATGGCATCATATGCTCGTTGGGTCACATGTCCTAATCGTTTTTCACCGCGCATATCAATGGCTTGGCATGCCACAAACATTTCCATGGCGATGACCTTCCTCACATTTTCTAAAATCATCTTCGCTTTTCGTGCAGAGATTGAACCCATGGAAACATGATCTTCTTGATTGGCTGAAGAAGGAATGGAGTCCACGCTCGCTGGATGCGCGAATACCTTATTTTCAGAAACGAGTGATGCTGCGGTATATTGAACGATCATTAAGCCTGAATGAAGTCCAGAATATGTTGCTAAAAAAGGAGGAAGCCCTCCCGAAAGGTGAGGATTGACCATGCGTTCTATGCGACGTTCACTGATGTTAGCGAGTTCAGAAAGTGCGATTCCTAAATAATCAAAACCTAACGCAAGAGGTTGTCCGTGAAAATTGCCTGCACTGATGGCTTGTTTTTCATGGACAAAGAGAATGGGATTATCGGTAACGGCATTCATTTCACGTTCAACAATCAACTTAATATGGTCAAGGGCATCTCGTGTTGCACCGTGGACTTGAGGTGCACATCTTAATGAATACGCATCTTGAACACGAATATCGTTTTGATGTGTGGTTGCATAACTTCCTTCAAGATAACGTAATACATCTTGTGCAACTTTAATCTGTCCTGTTTGTTTTCTAATCGCATGCACACGAGGATCAAATGCATCGACAATACCATTTAAAGCTTCCATCGTTAAGGAAAGTGCAAGATTAGTCATCTTGAGCAGATGATAAGCTTCTTCAAGCACTAAACCACCAATTGCGGTCATCGCTTGAGTTCCATTGATTAAGCTTAAACCCTCTTTTGCTTTTAAACCATCGAGAGGACATAGTCCGGCTTGATCAAGACCCTCTTTTGCAGCATAGCGAATCCCTTTATACTCCACTTCTCCCAAACCAATGAGTGGCAAGCTCATGTGGGAAAGTAATGCTAAATCACCACTTGCTCCTAAACTACCTTTCTCATAAACAATAGGAATGACATCGTGATTTAAATAGGTTAATAACTTCAAAATAGTCTCCACACGAAGACCACTGTATCCTTGAATGAGTGCATTGATGCGAAGAGCCATCATGGCACGAACCGTTGATTTAGGCAGCGGTTCTCCCACTCCACACGCATGGCTCATTAAAAGATTAGCTTGAAGTTCAGACAATTCACGTTTATCAATTTTGACGGATGAAAGATGACCAAAACCCGTGTTGACACCATAGATGGGTTCATCACCATTAGCCATCTCTTTAACGAGTTGTCTTGCTTGTTCAACCAAGATAAGATTATCGGGATGAATACTGACCTCTTCTTGATCGATTGCGATGCGTTTGAGTTGTTCGAGTGTTAATGAAGCCCCATCGAGTACAATCATATACAATCCTTCATCACTTGGCTTCTGCAATCAGACATGCCAGTGCAATTGAGTAAAATTTAGATTCTTTACTATCTGCTCGGGAGGTTAAAACGATCGGTTTTCTTGCACCTGCAATGACCGATGCACTCTTGGCACCCGCTAAAAACATCATGCTCTTATAGAATACATTACCGGATTCAATCTGTGGCATGACGATGAAATCGACATCACCAGCCATCGGATCGGTGATTCCTTTATGCAGTGCTGCTTCTTGATTAATGGCATTATCTAAAGCAAATGGTCCACCAATCGTACACCCTTTGATCCGCTCATTTTTGTTTCTTTCTATCAATTCAACAGCATCTAACGTCGCTTGCATTTTGGGATTGACTTTTTCAACCGCTGCAATCATACCAACTTTCGGATGCTTCACACCGATGGCATGTAAAACTTCAACACCATTTTCAATGATTTCTTGTTTGATATCGACATTAGGATCAATGTTCATGGCACCATCTGACATCATCAATAACTTGTGATATGCTGGAATCTCCATGACACTGACGTGTGAAATGCGGTTAGGTGTTCTCAAACCAAACTCTTTATCGAGTGCAGCTCTTAAAATCACCGAGGTGTCAACAAAACCTTTCATCAAGATATCACATTTTCCTGAGGATACTAATCTGACTGCTTTTTCAGATGCTAAGGAAGGGTCTTTTTCATCAATGATGTCATACTCGCTTGGTTTCGCGTGTAACTCCATCAATATGTTGATGATTTCTTTTTGATCACCTATCAAAATAGGTTTGATGAGTTTTCCTTCTTTAGCCATCACAACAGCTTCCAAAACAGGATGGTCGTTTGCAGCAGCAACCACCATTGTTTTAGGTTTTAACAATTCGGCGCGTTTTACTAAGTCTTGCATGGATTTAATCACGGACTTACCTCCTGACTTTTTATCGATATTCGTGTGGTTTCTCTTCACCTCTTAGTACACGCAGTGCACCATAGGCGAGAGCTTCCATTTCATCTTCTCCTGGATAGACCAAAACGGGAGCTATAAATTCTACGCGTTCTCTAATGAGATCAACCGTCAATGCGTTATATGCTAATCCACCGGTTAGCACGATGGCATCCACATGACCTTTGAGCACGGTTGAATAAGCACCAATTTCTTTTGCGATTTGATAACACATGACACGGTGGATAAATTCAGCTTTTTCATCACCGGCAAGAATGCGTTTCATGATGGTTGCACCATCGTTAGTTCCTAAATAAGCGACCAGACCACCCTGTCCATAGTTTTTGCGTTGAATTTCTTTGAGTGTATATTTTCCTGACAACGCCATTTTATAAAGAGGGCCCATCGGGACTTCACCGCTTCTTTCCGGTGACATAGGTCCATCACCATCAAGCGCATTATTGACATCAATGACACGTCCCAAGTGGTGCGCACCTACACTGATGCCACCCCCTAAATGAACGATGACTAAATCGAGTGTTTCATACGGACGGTTTAAATCTTTTGAAACCTTTCGTGCAACCGCCTTTTGGTTAAGTGCATGAAATAAACTATCACGTTTGATGTCTGGCATCCCAGTATAACGTGCAATATCATCCATTTCATCAACAGCAACCGGATCGACGATAAAACTGGGTAATCCATATTGATCTGCAATTGTTTTGGCGATGATGCATCCCAAATTGGACGCATGTTCGCCACGTTTTGCTTCTTTCATATCGGTAATCATCTGCTCTGAGACCGCATACGTTCCGCTTGGAATAGGTTTTAACATACCTCCACGACCGACAACTGCATCAAGTGATGCTAAATCAATGTTATCTTTTTTGAGTTCATCCATAATGGCTTGCATGCGAAAGTCTAATTGATCAATCATTTTATGAAACGATAAAATGATATCTGAATCATGTTTGACACTGGCTTTGAAAATCATGTTTTCGTCTTCATAAATGGCAAGTTTTGTCGATGTTGATCCCGGATTAATCGCTAATATACGATAAGGCATAACAGATCTCCTTTTTATAATGGCTTAAATGTTGATGTAAAGTGACGTAAAATGTTTGATTCATAATCAAAGGCATAACCTTTGAGCTCATGACGATGTTGATAGACATGAATGACCGCATCAGCAACCACATCGAGATGATTATAAGTATATAAACGTCTTGGAATCGTTAGACGCATGAGTTCCATCTTGCTTTCACGGTTCTTGTGTGTATCTGGGTCTCGTCCAAGAAGGAGTGAACCAATTTCAACAGCACGAACACCCGCTTCGATATAGATGGCATTCGTGACGGATAGTGCTGGAAATTGATCGTAAGGAATATGTGGACAAAATGCTTTGCAATCGACAAAAACAGCATGTCCTCCAACCGGATATTGAATGGGCACACCTGCTTCATGCAGACGGTCACCTAAATAACGAACCTGGTCGATACGATGTCTTAAATAGCGTTCATCGAGTGCTTCCATGAGACCTACCGCGAGTGCATCCATATCGCGACCATTGAGTCCACCATACGTTGGGAATCCTTCATAAGGAACGACATAGGTTCGACATTGATCGAATAATTTCTGATCATCTTTGATGGCGATGATTCCACCCATGTTAACTAATCCATCTTTCTTCGCACTCATTAAGAAAGCATCAGCATATGAAAACATCTCTTGAGCAATTTCAAGGATTGTCTTTGATTCATATCCCTTTTCTCTTTCTTTGATAAAGAAACAGTTTTCGGCATAACGCGCACCATCAATAATCAATGTTAGCCCATACTTTTGACAAATCTTTTTCGTTTCTTTGATATTTCGCATGGAAACAGGTTGTCCACCTGCAGAGTTGTTGGTCACCGTCATGATGACCCCCGCGATGTTTTGTTTGCCTTTTTCTAAAATTGTTTTTTCAAGACATTCAAGACACATGTTACCCTTAAAGTCGTGCCAGTGTTCGATATCGTAACACTCAGGTACAACACAATCAAGGGCACGTGCACCTGCAAGTTCAACATGAGCACGCGTCGTATCAAAGTGAATGTTTGCTAAATAAAACATTCCGGGGTGGGTGACGAGTTGTGGTAAAAAGACCTTTTCTGCACCTCGCCCTTGATGCACTGGAATGAAATATTTATAACCTGTAATCTGTTTGACAACCGCTTCTAAGCGATAAAAACTCCGGCTTCCCGCATAGGCTTCATCGCCAATCATCATTGCAGCCCATTGTTCTTGACTCATCGCACCTGTACCAGAGTCTGTCAATAAATCAATATAAACGTCATCACTTTTCAAAGAAAAAGGGTTGTACCCCGCATTTTTCAATAACGTTATGCGTTCTTCTTTCGTGGTTTCTCGGATGGGTTCAACCATCTTGATGCGGTATGGCTCTGCCATATATTTTTTATTCATGGAACGTCTCCTTCGTGTTGATACCCTTATTATACATAATAAGAAGTAAAAAATAAACATTTCGTGAAAGCGCTTTATATTTTCACATGATTTCTTGCTTTCTTACATGAAAAAGGCATGTAAATCCCTTCATCATGTTACAATATCAAGTGATAGGAGGTCGTCATATGGACTATCGTGAACTCGCCTTAAAGGTTCATCAAGAACTAAAAGGTAAGGTTGAAATGACATCGCGTGCAATCATTCGCACAAAAGAAGATTTAGCCATTTTATATTCACCAGGTGTTGCTGAGCCTTGTTTAGCCATTCAACAAGACATTAAACTTTCTTATACCTATACCAGAAGACATAACACGATTGCAGTGATTACTGATGGTTCTGCTGTTTTAGGACTTGGCAATATCGGACCTGAGGCCGGTATGCCCGTCATGGAAGGAAAGGCGATACTTTTTAAGCTTCTGGGTGGTGTTGATGCGATTCCCCTGTGTATTAACTCGCAAGATCCAGAAAAAATCATTGAAACAGTTGCCCTGCTTCAAGGAAGCTTTGGAGGTGTGAATCTCGAAGATATTTCCGCTCCACGATGTTTTATGATTGAGCAAGAACTAAAAAAGAGATGCGATATTCCCATCTTTCATGATGACCAACACGGTACAGCAATCGTTGTTGGCGCTGCATTAACCAACGCATTAAAACTTGTCAATAAATCGATTGATCGTATCAAACTCGTCATCAATGGTGCTGGTGCGGCGGGCACATCCATCGCTCATTTTTTGATGTCGCTCGGTGTCAAACACATGGTCATCTGTGATAAAAACGGTATATTGACCAGAGGAGATCAAATGCTCTCACCAACACATCAAGCGCTCGCACATCTCACCAATTCCTATCAAGAAAAAGGGCTTCTAAAAGATGCCATGAAAGATGCCGATGTTGTCATCGGTGTATCCGTTAAACACGTGATCACGCAAGACATGGTTCGATCGATGAAACCAAATCCTATTGTTTTTGCTATGGCTAACCCCATCCCAGAAATCATGCCCGATGAAGCTTATGCAGCGGGTGCCTTCATTGTAGGCACAGGGTCATCTAAATTCCCCAATCAAATCAATAATCTTCTTGCATTTCCCGGTATCTTCCGCGGAACACTCGATGCTCACGCCAAAGACATCACACACGACATGATGAAAGCCGCATCACTTGCTATCGCATCCTTTATCCCGGATCATGAGCTTTCTAGAGAATACATCATACCAAATCCACTTGATCCTACCGTTCATCAGCGTGTAGCTGAAGCCGTCAAGCGAAGTGCAGAGGAATCCAAGGTCCCTAAGACTCACGACTAATAATTAAAAAAGCTCTAGCATGTGCTAAAGCTTTTTTTGATCCGTCATCATCATTAATAAACGACGTGTACGGTGTCTTGAATTTGTATGATTTCGCGTGCGATTCGTGAGATATCAGCGTTCTTGCTGTAAAGTGTATTTTCTGAGTTATTGACACATCCAACGATGCATTGTACGAAGAACTTAACAAATTTTGTGACATAGCGTAGTGTTTTCATAGGAACCTCCCAATTCGATATTGATTTGCAAATTAATTTTATCAATCTTTTTTTGCCATCACTTGATTTATTTAATTTACACCTTAATTATATTCACAAGATAACACGTTGTCAAGTCTTTTTGCTCATTTTTATTGATTTTATTGATTTTTATATTGATTTTTTTAATTCTTATCTCATTTTTTTGATATTTTCTTGATTTTATAATACATTTACCATCAAAAATAAAAAAAGACCGGTCTATTGATCGGTCTTTGGTAACATGCAATGTTTAAGAGAAATTATCGAAGAAGACGTTCTCTTGTTTAATCTTGTGCTTATTCAACACCTTGATGCATGCATTAATCATGCCGGGTGAACCACATAGGTATGCTTCGCTTTCAGTTAAGTCAGCAACGCGACGATCAACAACATCGGTGATCAATCCCACTTCACCTTTCCAGTCATCAG
>DIKN01000084.1:0-378 GCA_002424575.1 Acholeplasmataceae bacterium UBA5617
TTGTTCTTAGAAAGCTTAAGTTTAAAGCCTTCCATTTCAAGTTCTAATGTCATCAAAGGAGAACTCTCAAAGTCCTTGATGATGGTTTGAATTTCTTTAATTGTCATATATGATTTCCATTTCACTTTTCAAAATTTTTGTATAACGAATTCATCATCAAAAGTTGATGGTAAGATGACGCTTTTTAATGTTCGTCTCATCGTCTTAAGATGTCTAAAACTTAAATGATCATGATTGGTCTAAAGATGTTTTTAGTTAAATCCAGTCTTTCAAGGTTTAAACCACACACAACCATTTCATTGTTTGGAGCATCACTCCCTTATTGGCACTTCAAATGTTTTGAATTTCAAATCATATGCCTGTGTTCATTCTATCACA
>DIKN01000084.1:416-2320 GCA_002424575.1 Acholeplasmataceae bacterium UBA5617
TTATTCAATGAGATTAGGGATGTGGTGTTTTCTAAAAACTAAGTCTAAGGTTTCAATCACGCGCATCAGTAAGCGGTCATGAAGATAAGGCGAAGATGAGGCTTGATGTGGTGTGATGAATAGGTGTGGTGTTTTCCATAAAGGATGGTCTTCTGGAAGTGGTTCAGGTGATGTCACATCGAGCCCTGCACCACGAATGAGACCTTGATCGAGCGCACGCATTAAGGCATTTTGATCGATGATATCCCCGCGTGCAACATTGATGATGAGAGCATTTTTCTTCATTTTTTTGAATTGCTCATCACCAATCAGATGATATGTTTTATGTGAAAGTGGTATAGAAATAATGATGATATCTGATCGTTTAAGCAAATGGTCGAAGCCTCCTTCATCGTAGACCATCTCATCAAATGCAGGATCATGGTGTTTACTTCGTCGATATCCTATCGTCTGTGCACCGAAGGATTTCATACGAATCGCAATTTCTTTAGCGATCGAACCTGCACCAATAAAGCCTACCGTTGATCCGTGAATGTCATGCTTAACAGCATTCACTTTCCAAATACCGTTTTTTTGTTGTTCTGTATAGGATGCTAAGTGGCGATTTAAATAGAGAATTTTCGCGAAGACATCCTCAGCTATTTGAATGCTAAACACATCTTTGGCATAAGCAATTCGTATCTTTCGATTTTTAAAATAAGCTAAATCCACCGTGTCATATCCAGCTGTCAAGAGTTGGACAAATTCAAGATGAGTCATCATATCTAAAAAGAGCGCGTTAGCAAATCCTGGCATCAACAGTGCAATTGAAGCAGATCCTCTTTTTTTAGGATCTGTAATGAATTGATGATCTGGAAATGCGCGTTTGAGATGTTCGACATGGTGATCCTTGAGATAAGTCATGTCAACGTATATGTTCATGTATTCACCTCAATCCATTTATCAAATGCGAGTCGCTTGAGATCGCCTTCACCTGGTTCTAACATAATCCAACCGCGCAAGATATAACCCTCTGATTCAAAAAGACGAATGGCGAATCGATTGGTCATGTAGGTATCAATGCGAATATAAGGCGTATTTGATTCAATCGCACAACGTTCTGCAAAGTGAAGAAGTTTTCGTGCATAATCTTGACCTAAATATGCTTTTTTAATGGCGAGTCGATGAACGGTTAAATAGGGATGATCATATCCCCAAGCACCATCAAAGATCACGTTATATGTTTGCTCAATACCGTGCTTGATGGCGATCATACCGATGATTTCATGATTTTTTTCCATGACATAAAACTCACCAAGTTCGATGTCTTTTTTAAATGTTTCATAGGAAGGATTTTGGTGTTGCCACTGATCGATACCTCGTGATCGTAGGAGCTCTGTTGTTTCAAGTCGCAACTGCCAAATGGATGTTAAATCATCAAGTGTTGCGTGACGAATCATAAAAACCCTCCACTAAAATAATTGACAATAAAAGTGCTTCAACACCTTTCATCTTGATCGGTAAAGCAAACATGTGATATCTGCCTTCGGGAACATCTTTCAACCGAAGCCCTTCGATGATAATGACATCTTGATTCATCAGAATGTGATGTGTGGGATGACCACTTTGATCACGCTCAATACCTAAAGCATCAATCCCTACACCAACGACACCTTTGGATACAAGGTAGGAAGCTGCGTCTTGATTGACATAGACAAATCTAAAATTAAACGTCTCTTGATATGAATTTTGAGTTTTAAATAAAACAAAATCTTGGGGTTGAAGATCAAGTGTTTGAAGATCTTTCCGATCAATGACTTCATGAACATGCGTTAAATCAAAGACTTTGACTGATCGAATCAGTTTGGATAAGTCGAGAGTATCGGATGTTTTTCCATCTGGAATCATATGAAGTGGAAAATCCA
>DIKN01000084.1:2378-2779 GCA_002424575.1 Acholeplasmataceae bacterium UBA5617
TTTCTTCTTTATTTTTATAGACTTGTACATCTTCTGAAATCAGCATCGATACATCATAGATTTTCATGACATGTCTTCTCCTGTTAACGTCTTAATGATGGGTTTTAAGTCTTCATAGTTGCGATAGAACACAAGTTTTTGTTGGTGTTTTTTAACCTGATCAATAAACTTCCATGAGACTTCAATCTCATCCCATCGCGTAAAGAGTGATTTATGGTGTTCTGTAATATCTTTGATCAACTTTTCGTAAGCTTGTGACATGTTGCCTACGGCATTGCATGCAACACAATATTCCAATTCAACCTCTTCTACGTCATCCCTTAAGCCTGGAACTTTTGAGTTAAGCACCAGACCAACGCCATCTTGAGGTGCAATTTTAATATAGAGTTTGTTGGTTGATA
>DIKN01000014.1 GCA_002424575.1 Acholeplasmataceae bacterium UBA5617
TTGATTCCTTATTGGTTAAGTTCATATCGCCAGAAACAGATTTGAATTTAATCGTTTTTGGATAAAATTCACAACCATTTACATCACCGCTCACTGCACTGAATTCAACATCATTAGCTTCTGTGTCATTAATTTCAATATCACCACTCACTGTACTTGAATGAATGTTTCCTTCAATCTTTGATCGTTCAATCTTGAGATCACCACTCACTTGTGATGCATCAAGATCACCCATCTTGACATCTGTAAAAAGGAGATCGCCACTCACAGTGTTGACTTTCACGTAGTTAAAATGTGATGTTTGAATACTTAAATCGCCACTCGTTGTGTTGATGATTAATTTCTCAGATTTCAAATTTTGGTATTTCACATCAGTACTTACACCATGTTGCTTAATTTCTTGAATATCTAGGGACAAGGGAAATTCAACCAAGAAATCAAGATCATCCGATGAAGAACGCATGAATAACAATCCCAGCGTTTTTGGTGCTTCAAGCTTAAATGTGCCTTTATGGTAGGAGATTTCATAACGATCAACTTTGCCTTTTCCTTGATAATAGACGTGAATGTCATCATCTTCTGAGGGTTGAACCGCCACATTTTCAGCAACCATTTGAATAAATACATGGAGTGTTTTTTCATCAGGTGTGAAACTTTTCCAAAGCGTATATCCATCTTTTTCAATAGGATTGGTTTGTTTTCTTGATTGTTCAGCTAATTCCCTTGCCAATATTTTGGGGTCGCCAAACCTCGCAGGTATTTCTTCTTCAGTTAATCCTTCAGCCATAGCTGTTGCAATCATTTCTTCGTGATCATGAATAATTTCAGCTATTTCTTCCATATCAACTTTATTCTTGATTAATTCGTTCTTTAAATCGTTTAAGAATGTCTTCATTTTTTTTACCTCCCTGGTTAATGACATGATAGACGCCACCGATAAATGCGTCCCACTCTTCTCTCAGTGATAAATAATAGATAAATCCTTTTTTAGTCATTTGATAGTATTTTCGTGGTGCACCTTCTGTTGATTCTTCAAGGTATGTCGTAAAATAATCTTCACTGGTCAAACGCCTTAAAATAGGATAGATTGTATTTTCACCTACATCTAAATGTTCTGATAGCTTACTGATGATTTCATAACCATAGCTATCCTTTTCAACAAGCACGGATAAGACACATAATTCGATGATGCCACGTTTGAATTGAGCGTTCATTGTTATCCCTCCTACGAACTAATTATAACATAGTATTATTCGTCACACAATACCTATACATCATTTTGTTGTTGATAAAAAAATGAGTGCTTTTAGCACTCACATTTTTCGTTTTGTTAATCGTTACAGGGTCGAGAAGGTCAATTCCATGTAATGTTGGTACTTTTCACCCTTCTTGAGGATGGCGGAATTCATATCGGGGAAGTGAATACCACCGGGTTCATACTCACACTCAAGGGTGAGTGCGGATCTCACACCGTTTCCAAAGCGTGCAGGGAGCGTGTCGAGCGAGGGTACGTTGTGGGCAAAAATAACGACGGCGGGATAATTCGTTTTGAGTTCGACTTGAAGTGTACGATCTGAATTTTTGATGATGGCACGACCCGGATTTTGATCAAACAACCACGTATGATCAAATCCACCAATAGGTGTTTCACTCAATGCTTTTAATTTACCTGTAATTGATCCCATTCTTCTCAGGTCATAAGGTGTCTTTTCAACGGTTGCTTTTCCATAAGGAACAAGATTTTCATCAAGAGCAACATATTGCGATGCAGCCACTTTCATGTGGTGTTCATTAATCGTGCCTTCACCATCTAAGTTGAGATAGATGTGGTTGGTTATACTGCACAATGTATCTTGGGTTGTGGTTGCTTCATAGGCAATGCGTAAACGATTATTGTCGGTAATGATGTAATGAACCCATAAGGTGAGTTCGCCTGGATAATCTTCTTCGCCATCTGCGCTCACATACTTCATCGATACAACGCTTTGATTCTTTTCGTCTACGGTTTTAACAACATCAAAATGGCGGAATGAGAAACCGGTTGGACCTCCATGAAGTTTTGTTGTTTCACCTCGGTATGGTTTAACAGGGTAAGAAATACCGTTGATGGAATACGATGGTGCAATCAAACGACCACCTGTTCTTCCAATTGTTTTCCCATAGTAAAATTTAGCGTGTAGAAAATCATCAAGAGCATCTGGTCTAACGGTAAGTTCCTTTCCGTTCATTTTGACGGAATAAATGGCTGCTCCATAATTGATAAG
The DNA here is from genome assembly GCA_002424575.1 of Acholeplasmataceae bacterium UBA5617. Taxonomy (GTDB): domain Bacteria; phylum Bacillota_I; class Bacilli_A; order Acholeplasmatales; family Acholeplasmataceae; genus Peloplasma. The sequence goes on from DIKN01000014.1 coordinate 2,265, forward strand.
TGTTACATCAAGTTCGCCACGTTTGATGCGAATTTCCTGGACGTCGCCTACAGTGGTTTTAATGTGTTTGATTTTAATCATATATTTTCTCCTCTTTTTGTATTGATGGTTACCCAATAACGTTCTACAACATTTCCATCTTCTTCAACAAAAGTGTTTTCTAATACTCCGTGTGCGTGAAGAATCGTTTTCCTCGAAGCTTCATTATCTCGATTACAGGTGATGAGAATCGGGTTGATTCCCAAGCGTTGACACTCAATGAGTGCCAATCTAAGTTGTTCATGCGCATATCCTTTTTGTCTTTCTTCGGGATGAATCGAATAGCCGATGTGTCCACCATGGAGCAGGAGTTCTTCGTTGAGTTCGTGCCTAATATTGACAATGCCTACCATCTTGTGATCCGTTTTTCTGATACATAGATATTCAGAAGAAATGGCACGTCCTGGAGGGACTGTCCTTTTTTCTTTGAAAAGTTCCAAGTAATCAATCCAATCTTTGATATCTTTAAACTCCATGATTCCACATCCGCCATGAAGAGACTCACCGATATCAATGAATGCTTGTCGATAAGCTTGAATGTTGAATATATCGTCATATGTCGGCTTTTTTAAAACGAGCTCAATCGGATGATTTTTCGAGGTTGATTCAAGGATAGCAACCTTGTCTTTACGATTCATCTGTCTGTAAAAGTTTAGCCATTCTTTCGTGGATGAAAGATAAATCTTTTCGTGTCCTAACATCGTCCAATCAAACGTTTCCCCTCGATGAATCGAAAACATATGGGATTCATCTTTCGCCATGATCGTAAGTTCTGCCATCAAATCCACATCAACATCACGAATGGTGTACTCGTAGAAATATCTTGTCTTATAACGATCAGTTGATTGAGATGAACATCTTTTTCCCATAGCATCGAAAATATGGATGGCTTGATTGATGTCTTCGTTTGCAACCATGATATCTAAATCATTAAAATCTTTAACGATACCCCTTAAAAAGAGCATACCCGACGAACCAAGATTCCACGTGATGTTCTTTTCATTTAATGTGTGTGCCATGTGACATAAAACATCTAACTTATTTTGTAGAGACATATCTTCCTCACAACCTATATTAACCCTATTATATCATGAGACGAAAAGAGACTCCATTTAACAAAATAAAAACTCAACCCGATTGGATTGAGTATCTCTGATCATAAAAGAATATAACCTCGAAATCCTCTGACCCCATAATAGGAGTCTGCACCATTGTGATAGATGAATGTGCGGTTATATCTCCGGTCGCCAAACAGTGCACCACCTAAATCGCGAAGAGCTGGTGGTGTTTTTAACCATGACGAAGTTTTCAAATCCAAAGGTTCGATGGCTTGAATCTCGCGATATTGACTTTCATCAAGAAGTTCAATTCCCATCATCTCTGCAACTTTTTCTGCTGATGTTTCAGGTGGAAATTTTTTACGGCTCAAACGAGCTTCTTCATCGTAGCAAAGATTTCTTCTTTTTTCCGGTGTTTCTTTTGAAAAATCAACATAGACAAGGCGTCCATTCAATATGGTAACATCAGGCTCTCCACCGGTTTCTTCCATACGAATCAATGTCTCAAGTAGATTTAAATTGTGCTCAATTTTCATCTCAATATCACGCCAGAATAAACCGGGATGACGCTTTGTGTGATGTTCAAAACGTTCCTTTAAAACAACCAGTAAAGAATCCGCTGTGATTTGGCTCATATGTACACCTCCTTGATGGGTATGCGTCTACATTATATCAAGTGATACGATTTCATGAAAGAAGTATGCCTATTGAAAAAAGAAAAACCTCAACGAAGGTTCGTTAAGGTTTCAAAAATACACACATGGTCCCGTATGAGAACAAATAAACGCACACTTTTTAGTAAAAACAATTAAAAGTGCTCCAAAGTCCATCGACATACCTTTTATAGGAAACCGTGGGAAAGTATAGCATAAATTTTCAAACTTTTTATTGCGTATTTTTCTTAGGATCTAGTTCTTATGCTCATTCGAATTTCATCCAAGTTATAGTTGTCCATAACAGGTAAAGATTTCGTCTTACCATCTTTTGCAAATCCATAATTCTCATACCATGCTATTGCTGGTATATTGTTATGCAATACCCATACACTGATGTATTCATATGTCACCAATCTCTTGATGCACTCATCCATTAATGCTTTTCCGATGCCAAGCTTTTGGTAATCTTTTAAGACATATAAAGCGTACACTTCTCCTCGATTAACATCAGAATCGCTCGACTTATTATATGCAGCAAATCCGACGATTTCATTTTTATATTCAGCAACCAGTGTGTTTTCAGGATATTTCTTAGCGATATTTATGCAACGTTCAAGTGAATGTTTTTCTAAATACCCTGAATCCATGAGT
>DIKN01000006.1:0-3528 GCA_002424575.1 Acholeplasmataceae bacterium UBA5617
GGAATCAATGCAATTTTCCCAAAATAGGGATCGATATCTTCCATGGTAAATCGATCAGAAAAGAGCAGTTCGTCAGGCATTTGTGTTTCATAAAATTGGAGAAGGTAGGATAAAACAGATTCGATGATATCGCCAACATAAGCGAAAACGATTTGATGATGGTCGATAATTTTTCCTTGGCGCATCATCAAGATTTGAATGGCAATATCTTCTTTACTAAAAGCGAAACTGATGGCGTCACGATCTTTGAAGTCGTTTAGATTGATGATCTGTTTTTCTGTGGTTGCTTCGATGTGTTGAATCATATCTCTTAGCTCAATCGCTTTTTCAAACTGGAGGTTATCACTCGCTTCAGCCATCTGTTTATTCAACTTCGTTAAAATATCCGAGGTATCACCTTTAAGAAATCGTGTGAGATCTCTGATGGTGTCCTGATAATCGATATCATGATGAATACATGGGGCTAAGCACTGACCGATGTGGTAATACAAACACGCTCGTTTAGGAAGCGTCTCACATTTGCGAAAAGGATAGAGTCGATTGAGCAAGCGAACAGTCTCTCTTGCCGCATAGACGTTTGGATATGGACCAAAAACACGTCCTTTGATCTCCTTTTGTCTTACGACTTGGAGTTTGGGGTGTTCTTCTTCTGTGAGTTCAATGTAGGGGTATGTTTTATCATCGATTAATCGAATGTTGTATTTAGGAAGATACTGCTTGATCAAGTTGTTTTCTAAAATCAATGATTCACGTTCACTATTCGTTAATACGTAGTTAAAATCGCGAATCTCTTGAACGAGTCGTGTTGTTTTTTCATTATGTGCACCTGTAAAATACGACTTTACACGATTTTTGAGATTTTTTGCTTTACCCACATAAATGACTAAATCTTCAGCATTTTTCATCAAATAACAGCCAGGTTCCGTGGGAAGTAAAGCAATCTTATCTTTGAGATTCATCACATCACCTCTCTTATTGTATCATACTTCGAGGTGTAAAAAAAGAAAGCGAAGATTCGCTTCCTTAGCGTTCAAAATCGATGTGAACTTTACCGCTTAAAATTTCTTCAAGTGCAATTCCAACGCTTTTTACACATTGCGAATTGTCAACTTTTAGTTTTTCAGCTTCTAGGATGTGTGCCACTTTGCTCGCTGCATATACCAATTTATACTTGGAATCAATTTTTGATAGCAATCTATCAATCGATGGATAGCGCATACCGTCTTTGTTTTTGATCATGTTATTTTTCTCCAATCATCTTAATATAGTTGTGGATGGTTCTTTCCGTCTTGGCATGTTCCGCACGAATAATCGCCATGATGCGGTCTGCAGCGTTATTGACTTCATCATTGACGACAATGTAGTCGTACTTATGGGCAAGTAAAAACTCAGATTCTGCTTTTTTCATACGTTTATCAATCATGTCTAATGAATCAGTACCTCGCTGTTTCAAGCGTTCATAAAGAGCTTGTTTTCCAGGTGGAACAAGGAAAATGAAGACGGCTTCCTTCATTTGCTTGCGCACTTGAAGGGCACCTTCAACTTCGATTTCAAGAACGACTTCTTTGCCTTGTTCGAGTTGTTCTTCAACTTTGTCGCGTGGTGTTCCATAATAATTGCCGACAAATTCTGCCCATTCCAAGAATTTATTCTCTTTGATGCGCTGTAAGAATGTTTCCTTGGTGACAAAGTAATAGTCGACACCATCGACTTCACCAGGTCTGGGTGCACGCGTTGTCATGGATACAGAGTAAACTAAGTCATGATTCGGCATCTGAAAGAGCGCTCTTCTCACGGTACCTTTTCCGACGCCTGAAGGGCCTGATAAGACAATTAACAAACCACGTTCATTGAGTTTCATGAGGCTCCTCCTTCGTTGACATTATTAACTATTATATATGATTTATGACTCAGTGTAAATAGTTATGAAACAATTTACATGACATAAGCGTTTTCAACAAGCCGTTTGTTAAGCGTTTATGTTAAAATTGTAGTGAGGTTGATTTTCATGATTGATGGCTTATTTATCCATGCATTGGTTCAAGAACTGAATGCATCATTATTAAAATCACGGTTAGAAAAAGTGGTCCAAATTGATGACCATTCTTTTATCTTATTGTTTTATCATCAGCGCGAAAAGAAACAGCTCATGATCGATTTATCACCAGAACATTTTCGGATGCATGTGACACAAAAGAGTGGATTTGAAAATATATCATCACAGTTTGTGATGACACTTAAAAAACAACTCGAAGGTGCAATTGTTGATCGTATCTCGCAGCATCAAACCGATCGTGTCATAATCCTTGAGTTGACCGTGCACGATTTCATCGATGGACCGCTTCCAAAAAAACTTATTTTTGAAGCGATGGGAAAACATTCCAACCTCATTTTAGTGAAAGATGGCATCATCATCGACACATTCAAAAAAATGTTTTTTGAAACAGGAAGACAACTCCTTCCTCATGCAACATTTGAATTTTTCCCGACAGAAAAAAAATCAGCTGAAATGATCGATTACTCAGCGATACATGAACCCTATGATCTGGTTAATCATTACATGGGTATTTCTCCTCTTTTAGCAAAATATCTTTATGATCAAAAACTGCAATGGCATGGCATCAACATTAAACCGACTTATGACCACACGATCAAACGATTTTATTGTCTGGATTTGTTTGATGATAACCATAAGAAGACATACTTTCCGACGCTCTCTGAACTCCTCGATGATGATCCTAAGGTCGATAAACCTCTATTCGTTTCACAAAAGGGGTTCATTGATAAGCAATTGAAGCGACTTGAAAACAAGAAACTTCAGCTTGAAGATGCCTTCGATGATACAAAAAATCAACTCAAGACCAAAGAGATCGCCGATGCGATCTATGCGAGTGGTCAAAGTTTAGATGAAAAAGTATCCTTCTTCATGATGGACGGAAAAGTTATCAACCTTGATCCTACGCAGTCATTAAACACGCATGCACAACGTTATTATAAGCTTTATCAAAAAGCTAAGCGTGGAATGATTCATATCGATGAGCAAATCAAACAAACCCAAGAACTTATTCAGCTCTTTGGTTCTTTCAAAGTCTTCGCAGAGATGGCTTCTGTCGACTCCATGCGTGATCTTGAAATTGAACTTTCTACCTACGGCTACAAAAAAGCCAAACCTGAACAGACAAAAAAAGTGAGAAAACCTGCTATTTTGCTCCTTAAAGATGGTGAATTGACGTATGCTATCGGCAAAAACAATCTTCAAAATGAGTATGTCACCCATGTCTATGCTCAAAAAGAAGATTACTGGTTTCATGTCAAGGATGCACCAGGTGCTCATGTGGTTGTGAACGCAAAAACACTCACAGAACCCATATTAAGAAAAGCCGCTATGCTTGCTGCTTACTATTCATCACTTCGTTTCTCCTCATCCATACCTGTGGATTATACGAAAATCAAATACATCAAGAAGATTCCCGGTGTTGCAGGATATAAAGTGACCTACCAGAAACAACAGACCATCTATATCGATAT
>DIKN01000006.1:3690-4186 GCA_002424575.1 Acholeplasmataceae bacterium UBA5617
CATTACACGAAGCATCACCAAGCCTATATTACGAACTTAAATGCCGCTTTAGAAAAGCACCCAGAATTGAATCTTTCTCTCCACGAGATGCTAAGTGATTTGAATAAGGTTCCACAAGATATTCGTGGTGCCGTACAAAACAATGGCGGTGGTCATTTCAATCACAGTTTCTTCTGGACATTATTAAAGGTCAACAATGGGGCAACACCTCAAGGAAAACTCCTCGAAGCCATCATGAAAGCATTCGGTAGTTTTGATGCCTTTAAGGAAGCTTTCAGCAATGCTGCTAAAACACGCTTTGGTAGCGGTTGGGCATGGCTTATTGTGACGAAAGACAAGTCACTTAAAGTTTTATCGACACCTAACCAAGATACACCACTTTCTGAAGGAACACCGATCCTTGGTTTAGATGTGTGGGAACATGCCTACTATTTAAACTATCAAAACCGTCGTCCAGATTATGTTTCAGCCTTCTTCCAAGTCATCGACTGGCATG
>DIKN01000098.1 GCA_002424575.1 Acholeplasmataceae bacterium UBA5617
AATTCAACGGAAACAACTTTCGCACCTAAGAGTTCCATGCGGTAGACATTGAGCGCTTGTTTTTCAATATCGACTGCACCCATATGAATCTCACAATCCATCTTTAAAAGCGCAGCTGCTGTCGCGGTTGCAACTCCATGTTGCCCAGCCCCTGTTTCTGCAATCAGCTTTGTTTTCCCCATTCTTTTCGCGAGCAATGCTTGACCGAGCACATTATTGATTTTGTGAGCACCGGTATGATTGAGATCCTCGCGCTTCAAATATACCTTTGCACCACCTAAATCCTCTGTCATATTTTTTGCAAAATAGAGCAGTGAAGGACGGTTTGCATAGGTTTTAAGCAAATGATGAAACTCAAAAAGAAACTGTGGATCCTGCTTATACATATCATAAGCCTTTTCAACTTCTTTAACCGCTGTTAAAATCGGTTCTGGGACAAATTGCCCACCAAACATGCCAAACTCCATACGATTTCTCCTTTTCTAGTCTTCGTGGGTTTCGTTTGGATAACAAAAAAAGCGATTCATCGTTGGGACGAATCGCTCGTGGTGCCACCCAAATTTAAGAAAGGTTAGTTTCTTCTTGATCGAATACGCCATCTTGATAGACTTTAATATTCTTGTCCGATAACGGGAACTCCCGGCTCAGGCTACTTTGTTCACCCTGCTTCTCATGAGGCCATTCATCCATAGGATCAACTGCCTGTCTTGCACCATCACAGGCTCGCTCAAGTGATCTTTGACTGGACTACTCTTCTCAATCAACGAATTTACTTATGATTATACACAAGATGTGATGATGAATCAAGGTTCACCCATGATTTCACACCATTAACAGGTTCGTTTATACTGTTTTTTAATGAAACCGATGAAATGAAGCGAGCCTGTGATGATGAGTATCGTGTTTTCAGGCATATCCTTTTTAAGTTTTTCAATAGCATTCATCGGATTTTGAATAAAGAGATAATCTTTTGCGAGAGTAGTTAAATCTTGAAAACGTGGATCCGGGAAAGTTGTGATGACAATTTTTTCACTAAACGTTTTGATGATCTCAAGCATACCTGAAATATCTTTATCACCTAATGCTGAAAATAAGACCCATATCGGATGATCTTTAAACGTTGTTTTCGCAACATCCTTAAGAGCATCCATCGCATGCGTGTTGTGTGCACCATCGATAAAGATGTGATAATCAATCTCTTCTAAACGTCCGCTCCACAGTGTCTTTTTAAGACCTTTTTGAATGTATGACGTTGAAATGTTGGGAAATAGTTGATGAATTCCTTCAATAGCTAACATCGAATTTAAGACCTGATAAGATCCTTTGAGTGATACATGATAGGTTTCGCCTTTGTAGGTGTAGGCAAGGGGGTCATCGAAGATGACATGGGCTAAATCCGGTGTTAAAAAAGTGACATCAACACCTTTCGCATCACAATAACCCTTAAAATAACCGTGAAGTTTTGGATCGACAGCGGTGATCAAGTGGTTGCCTGGTTTTAAAATACCGAGTTTATTAAATGAAATCGATTCTAATGTGTTACCGAGTTGTTTCATATGATCAAAACCGATGGATGCGATGATGGATAAATCGTAGTTTAAGATGTTTGTCGCATCCAATAGACCACCCAATCCCACTTCCATCACCATGACATCGACGTTTTCTTGTTGATAATGGATCATGCTCATCAGCGTCAAGAGCTCAAAAAATGACAATTTTTCACCGTAACGAACGCCAAATTTCTCATTAAACGCATAGATTTGATTAATCAATGGCAATAAAGCTTCATCTTCGATTTCTTGCATCTGTATGCGGATTCTCTCATTAAAGCGCACCAAATAAGGCGAGGTGTATGTCCCCACCTTATAACCAGCTTCGATGAGTATATGACTTAAATAACTGCAGACCGATCCCTTACCGTTGGTGCCAGCAACGTGAATCTTCTTGATGTTGGATAAATCGAGACCTAAATCTTGATAAGCTTCCCTCATACGTACAAGATCGGTTTTTGGTTTGAACTTCACCTGAACTTCAAGCCAAGCGACAGCTTCAGTGATGTTATTAAACATAGTTCTTTAGTTTATCGATCACCATCTCATATTGTTTGAGATAGGATTGGTACTTCTCCTTTTCAAGTTGAAGTTTGGCTTCGGGAGCTTTTTGAACAAAGTTCGGATTACCCAAGATCGCTTCACTTCGTTTTATTTCTGTTTCAAGTTGCAACTTCTGTTTGAGAAGCGCTTCTTTTTCCTTTTCAGGATCAATGATATCTTTTTTCATGACATAGAGGACAATCGATTTTCCAACCATCATGATGGTTTCTTCTTGTGCTGATAGATGTTGTTCGAGGATTAATTCACCAGCACTCATAAATTTTTGGAGAATGGTTCGTTGCAATAAAACCTCTTCATAAAGCGATTGATCGTCAACAACGAGGTGAATATCAAGTGGTTTTGTAGGTTGGACATTGTTTTCACTTCTCAAATTGCGAATCTTCGTGATCGCATCCATGATTGCTTGAAATTGCTCAATCTTAATCGCATCCACACGTCCAGCTTTTGGCCACGATGAAATCATGATGGAAGCTTCTTCTGTGATCTCTAGATAAAGTTTTTCGGTAACAAAGGGGATAAAGGGATGCATCATTTTCAACACACTTCTAAGAACATAAAGTAAAACGGCTTGTGTATTGATTCTTAAACGTTGATTTTGGAGGTTAATCTTCGCGATTTCAACATACCAACTCGCAAATTCATCCCAGATGAAATTGTAAAGTGCACGGGATGCTTCACCAAATTCGTATTTTTCATAGTTATAATCGGCTTCGATGATGACTTCATGGAGTCGTGAGATGATGTAGTGATCAGCCAACGTCATCGATGAGAAATCCATTTGAACCGATAGATCATCGATATTCATCGTGATAAAACGGGTAATGTTCCACAGTTTATTGATGAAATTCCATGAGGATTCAACCTTTTCTTCTTCATAACGCAAATCAGCACCAGGTGCAGAGTTGGTTGCAAGAAAATAGCGTAAGGCATCGACACCATATTTTGAGATGACATCCATGGGATCAACACCGTTACCGAGTGATTTGGACATCTTTCGTCCTTCTTTATCCCGGATGAGCCCATGAATGAGCACATGTTTAAAAGGATCGATTCCAGTAAATTCTAAACCTTGGAAGATCATGCGTGCAACCCAGAAGAAAATGATATCATAGCCGGTAACTAAAACATCGGTGGGGTAATAGCGCTTATAATCATCGGAGATGGTCGGCCAACCCAATGTGGAAAAGGGCCATAATGCGGATGAAAACCAAGTATCGAGCACATCGTCATCTTGAATCCATCCTTCACCAGGAGATTCGACTTGAACCTTCACTTCATCACCGCGATACCATGCAGGAATACGATGACCCCACCAAAGTTGACGCGAAATACACCAGTCTTGAATATCGGTCATCCAGTTCGTAAAAATCTTCTTAAAGCGTGCAGGAAAGAATTCAACCTCTGATTTTTCAAGTGTCATGCTTGCCAGTTCATCCATCTTGACAAACCATTGTAGCGAGAGACGAGGTTCTACAACGACGCCCGTTCTTTCGGAATATCCGATATTGTTGGTATAATCTTCGATCTTTTCAATGAGATTCAGTTTGTCTAAATCCTTGAGTAAAACATCGCGACAGGTAAATCGTGGCATCCCTTGATATTGAAAAGCCCGTTCATTCATTGTGCCATCTTCATTCATGCAAAGTGGCATGGCCAAATGATGACGCTTCCCAACTTCGAAGTCGTTGGGGTCATGAGCAGGTGTCACTTTCACTACACCACTACCGAAGGTCATATCAACATATTCATCGGTGATGATGGGAATAGACACCTTCGTTCCAGGGATGTAGACATGCTGACCAATAACATCTTGATAGCGTGCATCATGGGGATGAACCATCAGGGCTTGGTCACCAAACATCGTTTCAGGACGTGTGGTCGCAATCACCATATACCCTTGACGATCCGTGAAGGGATAGCGGAAATAATAAAGTTTACCTTGCGTTTCGATATGCTCAACTTCAATATTGGATAAAGCTGTTTTAGCTTCAACGTCCCAGTTGATGATGCGATGTCCACGGTAAATATAGCCTTTGTTATAAAGACTGATAAAAACATGGTTCACCGCACGGTTTAAATCATGATCCAAGGTAAAACGTTCTTTGGTATAATCGAGGGAATTACCTAACGCAGCCCACTGTTTACGAATGTGGTTAGAATACTCGTCTTTCCAATCCCATGCTTGTTTTAAAAAACCTTCACGACCGAGGTCGTAACGGGAAATGCCCTGTTGTTTAAGGCGTTCATCGACTTTTGCTTGCGTTGCAATGCCTGCATGATCCATCCCAGGAAGATAGAGCGCATCAAAACCCATCATCCGTTTCCGTCTGATGATAATATCTTGCAGCGTGTTATCCCAGGCGTGTCCTAAGTGCAGTTTACCGGTGACATTGGGAGGTGGAATCACCACGGTGAAGGGGTTTTTTGAACGATCGCCACTCTCAAAATATCGTGCATTTAACCACGTTTGATAGCGACCTTCTTCAACTTCTTTAAAATCATATTTTGTCTTTAAGTTTGTCATGTTTCCACTCCTTATACTGATCGTGATTTAAAGCATACATCTTGATGGTGATGGGGGTGTGATCAAAGTGATTTCGCACCTCTTCATGGGTATAGATAAAACCTGATTTTTTGATGACGCGTTCAGACTGAAGATTGTTGGTCGCATGTCCACAGAGCACTTTTGTCAGTTCTAAAGTGTCAAAAGCATAATCGAGCACCGCTTCAACCGCCTCAGGCGTATACCCTTTTCCCCAATAGGGTTCGTCGATCACGTAACCCACCTCTTTTTGATTGAGCATGGCGTTATCAAAATTTCTCACATGAAGGCCAATGGTACCGATGAGACGGTCCTCATGTTTCAACGTGATCCCCCAGACTTCGTTTTCTTTGATCATCATCTTTAAGATTTCATAAGACTCTTGAATGGAGTGATGAGGTGCCCATCCCGCCATCGGTCCGATGTTAGGTTTTTTGGCATACGCATAAAAATCATCGACATCGGTGATTTTCAAAGGTCTTAAGATTAAATGTTTGGTTACAAGTGTTTTCATAATCTCCTCTTGAAAAAAGAAAAACGCCCTTAAGCTAAGGACGTTTGATGACGCGGTACCACCTTAGTTCTGGATTGCTCCAGCACTCGAATGCCTTAACGCGGCTGACGGATGATGTTTTGCATCATCAGCTCCAAGGCGACCTTCAGGGTGTCTGTTCAGATTTTTCACCAACCAATCTGTCTCTTTCAATCAGACGAACCTTACTCTTCCTCTTCTTCGCTTTACTTCTTTATTCTATCACGACTCATGGTTTCCATCAAGTGATTGTCTTCGTTTTCGCTTTTGGATACGAAAAACATAGAGGACTAAATAAATACCTAACGTTAAACCGAGGGTATCGATCAAAAGATCTAAAAGTTCGAATGCACGACCGGGGACAAAAATCTGAATGATCTCATCGGTTAATGCGATGCATAGACCGATGATAAACATTCGATAGAAGGGATAATCGATGGTTTTTCGATCGAGATGAATCAACACACCTAAAATCATAAATTCAACGGCATGTGCGGTCATGCGGATGATGGATTGGAGGGTGATTGCATCGGGCTGAAAGCCAAAGAAACCGAAAATAGAGAGTGCAAGATTGGTCACAAATCCACTCTGTTCGCTGGATATATCAGCAGTCATCAAGGAATTCATGAAAATGATGGCAGTCCAAATGACTAAAAGGATGCGTATCGTTTTGATCATTTTCATATTAAGTGAGGGTGCTTAAGATAAAGAGAATGACATCAATCGAAACTGCAAAATGCAAACCTTCGATGCCTTCACCTAAAACTTCATCGACATAAGACATCGTGTTGATACCGACAAGTTCACCTTTTATGTTGACGAGTGGTCCTCCACTACTGCCTGGATTGATTGCTGCTGAATGTTGAATCATCAATGTATCCATGCCCATACCATCGTTGATGGAACGGTTGATGGATGAGATCAAGCCAAGATCTACGGTCTCAGGTAAATCTAAAGGATGACCCATCGAAAAAACGACTTGACCCACCCGTAAATCATCAGGATTTGCAAAGCTAACCACGGGTATTGCATGATTTGAGGAAAAACTGATCACCGCAAGATCATGTAAAACGGAGCTGCCATGGATGGTGATCCCACCTTTTGGAATGACCAAGGTTTCATTCTTTAAGAAAACCTGAAGGGCAATTTTATTTGCTGCATAGCCAGAAATGACATGTTCATTGGTTAAAACGTAATAGGTATTCCCCTCTTTTTGGTAGATGACACCGGAACCGCTTGTTTCAACATCTGTGCCATTATATGCTTCAATCATCACGACCGATTGCTTGACTTGGCTAATCATCTCAACCATGTTTTCTTCAAGGAGAGCCCAGACGTCGATTTCGTTTAAAATGGCATCGATAATCATCTGTTCATCGAGAAGTTGTCCGATTTGAATCCATTTTGCGTAGAGTGTTAACGGTTGATTGGTCCCGATATGAAAGGACATGGGATAAAGAAGAGTTTCATCGATGTACCATCCTCCAAAGACATACCCTGGTTTTGAGGGAATTGATGGTGGCAAAAAAGGATCCATGGTTTCAACGCTTATCGATTCGACAGCGCTTCCTCCATTGGATTCAAAAGTAATCACAAATGGACCATCGTTACTCTGAAAAAGATCACATCCAGTCAGTAACATGATCGAAGAAAAAATAAGGATGATTTTAAGTATATTTTTCATGTTAAGCCTTCTTTATTTGTTCATCTAAGACATAGGCGACGCCAAAGGCGTGTCGCCCTGTGGAAGCCCCAAGCACGCATCCTAAGGGGTTCATGGTCACATGGTTTGGGTTCAATCGTTTGGTGATGAGGTCATATCCCTTTTGTGCAACGTCTTCAGATGTGCTGTGTGTGATCATCAAATCAGGAATACGATACCCCTTTGTTTTATGTTCAATGATGCGCACCAGAACGTTTAATTTCTTTTCAAGCGTCCCCATGGGATGCTTATAAAGTTCAATGCGATCGTTAATCATGGTCATGATGGGTTTTGTTTTGAACCATTTGGCAAGTTGATACCGTGTTTTCGAGATGCGCGTTGTCCGTCTTAAAAGGTCAAGATCGGATAACATGAAGTAAAAATGAATCCGTGGAACAAGTTCATCGAGTTGCCGTTTGATTTCGGCAGCAGATAAACCTTGATTTTTGAGATCGACTGCACGCATGACGAGCAATCCTAAACCACAAGAAATGGCTTTGGAATCCACGATGTGAACCTGTTTGGTTTCGAGTTCTTGTTTGGCGATCATGGCTGATTGAACGGTAGATGAAAGATTAGATCCGATACCAATATAGACGATATCATAACCGCGTTTAATAAACTTATTAAAAGCGTTATGGAAGTCACCAGAGCGAAGACCGGTTGATCGAGCGACTTCTTTCGATTCTTCGACTTTAGAAAAAAGCTCTTCTGTGGTTAAGTCAACACCATCTTTATACACTTCATCTGCAAAGCGTATGAAAAGAGGAATGCTGTGAACATCTTCTTTCAAGGTGTATTCTAGACTTAAATCTGCAGTTGAATCCGTCAGGATCATCACTTTATTCATCCATCTTCACCTGATTTCTCATCTCGAGTTCAATGGCTTCTAAGTTTTCTTTGGTCACAATCGATGTGGTATAAAAAAGAATAGGATTTTTCATCATTTTTTTGATGGTTTGTTCCTGTTTGAATTGATGGGTTTTAGGAATTTTATCTTTTTTGGTCACAATCACCATCACATTCATGTTGTTTTCGATCAAAAATTGATAGGTGAACAGATCATCATCGGTCGGACCGACTTTAAAATCGATGAGCATACACACCAATTTTAATGTGGGTGATTGCATCATAAAATCTCTAATCATGATGATGAAAGCATCTTGCATCGATTTTGATCGTCTTGCATACCCATAGCCTGGGGCATCAACCAAGTAAAATGAGTTCTCTACATTGTAAAAATTGAGGGTGATGGTTTTTCCAGGCGTGTTGGAGACACGCGCTAAATTCTTACGATTGGTCAGTGCGTTGATGAATGAACTTTTTCCCACATTGGAACGTCCTAAAAGAAGGATGCTGGGAAGGTCGTGTAGACCATCCTTGAGATCGGTAATACTTTTGATGTATTGTGCTTGTTTGATCATCTGTTTCATCCTTTGTTGGAAAAAAAGTAGTCCGAAGACTACTCTACATTATAAACTATTTAAGGGCGATTTGGAAGACATCATTGACATTTTCAACGGGAACGATTTCAAGAGCATCTCTGACTTCTTGAGGGATGTCATCGACATCTTTGACGTTATCCTTTGGAATGATGATGGTTTTTAACCCACTGCGGTGAGCAGCAATCGCTTTTTCTTTAAGTCCACCGATCGGTAAAACGTAACCTCTCAAGGTGATTTCACCGGTCATGCCCACTTCTTTACGAATGAGACGTTGGGTTGCTGCTGAGAAAATAGCGGTTGCCATGGTGATACCAGCAGAGGGACCATCTTTTGGAATCGCACCTTCGGGTACGTGAACGTGGAAATCATTGTTGTTGAATAAATCGTCATCGATATGATACTGTTTTGCTTTTGATTTAACGAAGGATAAAGCGGTCATCGCCGATTCCTTCATCACATCACCGAGTTTACCGGTTAAAACCAGTTTACCGTTACCTTTATAGTAGGTCACTTCAACAGGGAGTGTGTCACCACCAAATGCGGTGTAGGCTAAACCGGTAGCAACCCCAACCTGATCTTGAACATCTGACTGATTGTGGGTATATTTGGGTTTACCGATATAGTCTTCGATGTTTGATATCGAAATATTGACGTGTTCAACCTTCTTCATCAAAATCTGTTTAATCGATTTACGGATGAGTGATCCAATGTAGCGATTAAGCTCACGCACACCAGCTTCTCTCGTGTAATGACGGATGATGTAATAGACAGCATCATCATCAAGGGAGAATTCTTTATCGGTAATACCGTGTGCTTTGAGTTGTTTAGGCAGTAAATGTTTGATGGCAATTTTGTGTTTTTCTTGTTCGGTATACGAGGATAGTTCCACGATTTCCATACGGTCGCGTAGGGGTGCAGGAACATTTTCTAAGTAGTTCGCGGTCGTAATGAAAAGGACCTGTGATAAATCATAGGGTTCTTCCAAATAGTGATCGCTAAACTTCGCATTTTGTTCAGGGTCTAACACTTCAAGCATCGCGGATGCGGGATCACCTTTATAATCACTTGCCATCTTATCGATTTCATCGAGTAAGAAGACAGGGTTTACCGTACCTGCATCGCGCATTCCTTTAATAATTCTTCCGGGAAGAGCACCGATATAGGTTCTTCTGTGACCACGAATCTCGGATTCATCTCTGACGCCACCTAAGGACTGTTTCACGAATTTACGACCTAACGCTTCAGCAATCGAGATGGCCAAAGATGTTTTACCGACCCCTGGGGGACCTGCAAAACAGAGGATGGTCTGTGGATTGCGCTTGGTCATTATCTTCACTGCTAAGTATTCGATGATGCGCTCTTTGACGACTTCAAGACCATAGTGTTGTTCATCCAACTTCTTTTGAACTTTTTCAAGGTCATAGTTATCCTTCGATGCTTTTTTCCATGGCAGATCGACGAGTAAATCTAAATAATTTTTAATGATTTGAGATTCAGCCATCGATGCAGGTGTGCTCTGATATTTGTTGAGCTCAGCGAGTGCTTTTTCTTCGATATTTTTCGGCATCTTTGCTGCTAATATTTTTTTGCGGTAGACGTCTATTTCTTCTTCTTTCTTCGCTTTATCACCGAGTTCATTTTGAATGGCTCTCATCTTTTCACGAAGATAGTATTCCTTTTGATTTTCATCGATGGAACGCTTGATTTCATCATTGATTTTTTGTTCGAGATCAACAATCATCTTCTGTTTGTTGATATCTTCAAGTAACATTCTTAAGCGATTATTTAAATGATTTTCTTCAACATACTTATACTTTTGCTGATCCGGTGTTTTCAAGTTGAAGACGATGATGTCGCATACCTTATCTGATGATAAGCCCTGTTGAACTTTTTCTAAGACTTGGTTATTGGGAATCAATATGGTCTGTGCATGGTTAGCGACTTCTTGAACAATCATCTTGATCAACGTGACTTCTTCATCGACATTGCCGGAAATCGTATCATGTTCTTGATATTCGACGACAAAATAAGGGTCGGTTAAGAAATATTCTTTAATCTTCACACGACTCATGACTTGGAGTTTGACTTTATAAGCATCGTTGGGTAACTTGATTTTCATCTGCACTTTAACAAGCGCACCGTAGGCTTCAATATCATCGACAGTGGGCTCTTCAATGAGAGGATTTTTCTGAATCAAGACGATGGCATAGGATCCGAAGTTCTTTTCCGCTTCTTCAAGTGCCTTGAGGGAGACCTTACGTCCAACTTCAATTCTAAAATCGTTATTGGGGATCGGGACCGTACCGCGGACAACGATGGCGGGTAAGCTTTTTGACATTTCCATGAGGTTTCACATCCTTCTTGTGGTTTCAGTTTAATTATAGCA